>NZ_KI965904.1:0-239480 GCF_000524665.1 Alcanivorax sp. 97CO-5 | reverse complement strand
TCAGATTTGGTCTGAACTAATACAAATTAGCGACCTTCGATTGCTCAGTTATATTTGTTTTTCAATTGCACGCTGTAGCTTTTCAAGTTCATCTAAAATCCCCATGAACTTTTCGCCAAATACAGTAACCTTGTACTCAACTCTAGGAGGTACTTCGTTATAAGAAACGCGCTCAAGAATGCCGAACTCTATATTTCTTTTTAAGCACTGATTAAGCACCTTTGTCGTTAAGCCTTCAACGCTACGGACCATTTCTCCCGGCCTATTAATACCTCTGGCAAGTAATTGGTATACGGTAAGAGACCATTTGCAGCCATAGATTGCCTCAACCATCTGGGCGCTTTTGTGTGGAGCCTCTGTTCTTGAGAATTTTTTTTCTTTATCTTTCATGAAGATATACCCAAAAGTGCCTACCTTACCCAAAGGTGCTTACTTTCTTATTGTCTCAATGATTGTCTAAATTGTCTCTATGAAATAACACCTCTAGGAGATATGACATGAAAAATTCTAGTATTGCTTTGATTATTGGTGGATCCAGTGGCATAGGCCTGGCAACCGCAAAGCAATTAGTCGCTCAGGGTATCAAGACGGTCATTTTGGGAAGAAATGAGGCGAAGCTGAAAGCGGCTAAAGCAGAGCTTGAGACCATTGCTAATAGCGATGCGGTAGAAACAATAAAGGCTAATCTCTATGATCAAAGTGATGTAGATGCCGTTAATAAAAAAATAAACAACGAAGACCGGCACATAAAATACCTTGTAAACGCTGCGGGATATTTTAACCCTAAGCCATTTGTTGAGCACACAGTAGATGACTATGATACTTATTCTGTAGTAAATCGCGCTATTTTTTTTATCAGTCAATCCGTCACAAGGAACATGATCGATAACGGTGGTGGGGCTGTTGTGAATGTTGGTTCTATGTGGGCTAAGCAAGCGATTAAAGCAACACCTTCTTCTGCGTACTCAATGGCTAAAGCTGGTTTGCATGCTTTAACGCAACATATGGCAATGGAACTCGCTGAATACAATATTAGAGTTAACGCCGTCTCTCCTGCGGTGGTAAAAACGCCCATTTATGAAGCATTTATTGACCCCGCGGAAATGGATGATGCCTTAGCAGGATTTAATGACTTTCATCCGATCGGTCGAATAGGGTCACCCGATGATATTGCGAATAGCATTATGTTTCTCTTAAATTCTGGATCCAGCTGGGTAACTGGCGCTATTTGGGATGTAGATGGGGGCGTTATGGCGGGTAGGAACTAAAACATAGGTTAGGCGCGCAACATGACGATACGAATAAATGCAGATTTTTCACAACGCATCGTGGTTCAACCTAGTGACTATCACTGGGTTGAATCCCCGATGCCGGGTGTGCAACGAATGATGCTCGATAGGGTGGGTGGCGAAACTGCACGTGCCACATCGATCGTTCGCTATGAGCCTTTTAGTGAGTTCTCGGCACATATTCATTCCGGTGGAGAAGAGTTTTTTGTGCTTGAAGGCGTGTTCTCTGATGAGCATCAACGCTATGGAAAAGGCAGTTATGTACGCAACCCTATTGGCTCATCACACACCCCTAAAATCGGTAAGGAGGGGGCGACTATTTTCGTTAAATTGCAGCAGTTCGACGAAAAAGATACAGAGCAAAAGGTGATCGATACTCAAACGCAACCATGGTTTCAGGGGCTAGTCGGTGGCCTAAAAGTGATGCCATTGCATGAATTTGAAAGTGAACGCGTCGCTTTGGTGAAGTGGGCGCCAAACACACAATTTACTGCTCATCAGCATTGGGGTGGAGAAGAAATTTTTGTGTTAGAGGGTACTTTCCATGATGAGCATGGACGCTATCCTAAAGGCTCATGGCTACGTAGCCCTCATCTAAGCCGGCATAGTCCCTTCACCAAAGAAGAGGGGGCTTTGATTTACGTAAAGACGGGGCATCTGTAACTATAATGCCGCCAATTTTTCGACTCATTGAAGCGGCGTATGTTTAGCCTGGGTAAAATAATGACACTTTATTGGTTGTTATTTCGCCGATAAATAAACGAGATTTGAGCCGAGAATTTTACTTTCACCGTTTCAGGATAGGATGAATTCCGTGATTCTTCAGTGATCGCTTGAGGGAAAGCTGTAAGGACATTTTGGCGTTGCCAAGCATGGCATTAGCATTAGGCTGGCCTGCGAGGTCTATCGCATCAAGTGAGGTTACCCCGGCGAGCTCAATGTGACCACGGCCCTGAACCGTCAATGTGATCGACGACTACAACCTCGAGGGATTGGGTATTGAGGCCGACTTGTCGCTACCGTCGGTTTGGTTAATATGGCCCCTTGCCCCGGCCATTGAATGGCGCGGTAAGCCCGCTGCCCTTTGCTGTGATAACGGCCCGGAGTACATACCACGGGCCTTGGTAGAGTGGGCAACGGAAAAGCGGATAACGCTGATTTAGTCCAGCCTGGGAAGCCAACACAACGCTTACATTGAACGATTCAATCGCACTGCGCGGCACGAGTGGCTGAATCTTCACGAGTTCACTCGCATCGCTCATGCCCAGCTACTACAGATGAGCTAGACGCTCTACTCATACGGGCGGTTAAAAATAAGGGGATTACACCGGTACGCACCGGTCACTTTTCCATAAATACGAACCGTGGCGCGCCCAATGTTCTGTGAAGAGATATAACGTCCTCACTTCTATTTTGCTGAAGTGAGGACGTTATACGCAGGTTTAGTTTCGATTTGCATTTATCAGTGCAGGAATACCGCTCTGTAGATTGGCTTGTGCCGCCAGAACTTTCTCTTCATCTGAGGCAAAGGTTCTGTCCCATTCGAGAACTTTCGGCGTCATCATCTTGTGCCATAGGGGCGGAATCATGGCGACCACGATGGTGGTGAGATACCCACTGATCATCATTGGTGCTTCCGGAAACGGCTTCAGATCCTGATAAGGTACCTCGCCCTGGGCATGGTGGTGTGAATGACGCGTCAGGTTGAACATGGTCCATGAGCTGATGCGCTTATTGGTGTTCCAAGAATGACGAGGCTGAACCGGTGTTTGTGGATTTCGTACCATGCCGTAGTGTTCCATGTAGTTAACGATTTCCAGCAGGGCCTTGCCCCATAGAGCGGACACAATGAAATAAATCGCGGTACCAACACCCCCCATAGCAAAGGCACAGGCGACCAGGGCAAGACTCATCATGTGTCCTCGAAGCACGGCGTTACGCCACGACCAGACGGATAACCCTTTACGCGAGAGCCGGCGCTTCTCGATTTTCCAGGCGCTGACATTTCCTTTCAATGTCGACGCCAATACATGGAAATAAACATTCCGACCACGCGGAGCAGTGGCAGGGTCTTCTGTTGTAGACACGTAACGGTGGTGGCCATAGACGTGCTCAATGGAGAACACGGTGTCAAAACTGAAGGCCAGCAACCAGCGCCCTATAAACATTGAAACCGGATCCCAGGTGCGATGGGTCAGTTCATGGCCGGGAATGGTGCCTATCATGCCAATCATTAACCCGGTTAATAAAATACCCGCGATGTGATGGCCGAACCCAGTCGCCTCTCTGGCGCCAATTACGTCGTAACCTGTCAGGTCGGTTATCCATGCGCCAAACCCCAGAACATCTGCAGAACTGAAGGTCCATAAGGAGGTAAAGACAATTAGGCACAATAGAGGCAAGGCCATCCACAGCTGGAAGGTCAGGATTTGAGGGTATTTGAATTCGGGAGTATTGGTATCATCTCCGCTTAGGCCATCGCCGATGAGGTAGATTGCAAGTATGGCGGCCAAACCAAGACTGATCCAGTATCCGCCAGCCAATAGAACGACAATAGACAGAAGTCCGATAGCATGAAAAAGAAAGTACTTAAGGTAATGAAGGAGCATCATGGCTAAATCCTCAGCTTTTTTGTTGGTGGTTTAATTCACCTGCTCTGCAGCAACACCCTTGTTTGCGTCGGCGAGTGTGATGAAGCGGTCGGCATGGATATTTTTTCGTTCTATGCCGCCCACGATTAGAAGCCTTTCAGCGGCATCAATCATCGCGGGAGGCCCGCACAGGTAGGCTTCCGCACCCTGCAATTTCAGGGTTGGGATCGTTTCGGTCACAAGTCCTCTGGCGCCCCCCCAGCTGGAGTGTTCATCTTCACTGGAAAGAACCGGAATGAACTCGAACCGTGCGGGCCATTTTTCTTTGATTTCACTAATCTGGTCGAGTGCGTAAAGGTCTGCTTGGGTCTGGGCACCAAACAATAGCGTGACCGAACGTTGGCAGCCTTCATTGAGGGCGTTCCAAAGAATTGCCAAAATCGGCGCCAGCCCGCTTCCTCCGGCAATCAGAATCATGGGCGCATCTGACTGGCGTAGCCAAAAATCCCCGGCTGGGCCATCCAACTGGATCAGTTGGCCAGTCAGGTCTTTTTCGTTAATTTCAACTGAAAACAGGCCTGCGGGTACTTTACGGATAAAGAACGATACGGAGGAATCAGGTTGTACAGGAGCAGCAAAGGAGTAGCTACGCACCACGCCTGGCAGCGAGTCGATGGAGAGGTCAGCATATTGCCCCGCCTTGTAGTTGAGTGCTTCACCAAGCTGAATCTTGAGGTGAGTGATGTCGTGAGTCAGGTGCTCCTGCAATACAACCTTGCCGGCTACCTTCTTACGTTGCGCCTGCGCGCTGAGGTCAACCTCAATGGTGACATCACTCTGGGGAATGCTTTGACAGGCAAGGATATACCCTTGGTCGAGCTCCTCCTCGCTGAGGATATAGCCAATGTCGGTAAGCTCCTTGACCTTCCCGCTGACGAGGCGACATTTACAAGAGGCGCACCCGCCTACCCGGCAGCTATGGGGGAAGTCGATATTTTCTCTTAATGCAGCATGCAAAAGCGTTTCTTTTGGCTGCACTTCCACCCGCTCGCCATTAATCTCAGCGTATCTTACGGTCGGAATACTCTTTTTGTTCTTGAAGAGTGAAAGCATGGGCTACCCTCGTTCGGTGTTTGACTCGATATATGCTACCGGCCACACGTCACCACCGCGGGGTTATTGATTGACGCTTAGGGGTTATTATTTGACTATAATTGGATGAGCCATTCAGATATCACGCTGTCCAATCACTACATCCTTCAGATCATTTCGATCGTTGAAGACTTGGGTGTGCCTACCGCCGCTTGGTTGGAGCACCTTGGGATCAATCCCGACAAATTCGTAAAATCCCAGATTACGATGCCTTGGCTTACTTTCCGGCAATTGGTGTTGGATGCAGGCCGTTTTAGCAATGACAAGGCCTTAGGGCTGATGGTTGGAGAGCGGTTGCTCATCAATACTCACGGTATTGTTGGCTATGCTGCACTGAGTAGCGGATCTGTGCGGCAACTTGTTGATTTGTTGCAGCGCTATCTGGTTCTTCGAACCGACCTGCTCACCGTGGAAACCTCTGAACGAGACGGGGAGTTTAGGCTTAATTTTTTTGAAAACCGCCCCCTGGAAGATGTTCGGCGCCCGATAATAGAGGCCACTGTTTTGGCGATTCGCAACGTTCTGGATTTCACCACCATGGGCACGAGTGAAATCCGCGAAGTTACCTTTCCTTTTGACGGTGATGAAAGGCTGGCCGAAAGTGTGTTTCGCTGCCCCGTTGCTTATAACCGGGATCTGGCTGGTTTTACCCTTCCGTTAGCGGCCATCGACACTCCTCTTAAAATGGCCAATAAGATCAGTTTTCAGGAAGCCCTGAAAGTGTGCCAACAGGAGCTTGATCAGCTATCTACCGAGCAGACTTGGTCGGCCCGGGTGCGTCGGCTAATGTTGCAGAGCCGTCATGGTTTCCCTTCCCTCGAGATGACTGCTCGGCGTTTTCATATCACCCCAAGAACCCTACACCGTCGGCTGGTTGATGAAGGAACCTCTTATCGGGCAGTGCTAGAGGGGGTTCGTCATCAACTTGCCATTCAGTATCTGGAAAGTGGCCAGATGTCCATTCAGGAGATTTCGTTTGCCCTGGGTTACTCCGACATCGCCAATTTCCGTAAAGCATTCAAACGCTGGGAAATGCTTGCCCCCTCTGAATATCTGAATGCTCACCGACAGTAAAGTGCCCTCCTTTGTTTGCCCTTTTTATAGTGTCGTTGGTGTCCTGATTCATTAGACCGCTACTGCTTAGTTGAAACCGAGTGGCTCTGATGAATAAAGACACCGGCTCTAACTCGTCTTTGGGTTACACATCACCGTTTTATTGCTCCCAAACGTGGCGCTTCCCGCTGTGTCTGTGGGGGACGTGCTCTTGGCCTCGATGGGGGGCTGCATGACGATAAATCTCGGTTTGAACATCAGGATCAACGCCGGGATTAACACCAAGGCGGTGAGCGCAGACACGGCCATCCACAGCGCGATTAACAACCCCATTTCCGCTTGGAATCGCAAGGAAGAAAAAGCAAACCAGAACAGCATGCTGGTGATCATGGTCGCCGCGGTAATCAGCACTCCGCGGCCCGCGGTAGCGAGGGCGAATCGGACACTGTCGCGCAGATCACCAGACACCAGATACCGTTCGCGCACACGGTCGACGATGTAAAATCCGTAGTCTACGCCGAGCCCGATGCCGAGTGCTGCCACTGGCAGCGTGTTGATATTGAGGCCAATGCCGTAATGAGCCATGAATGCGAAGGTGCTGAGGTTGGATATCAACACAAGGGGTAGAAAAAACAAGCCCGCTTGAGGTGAGCGGTAGGCGAGGGCACAGAATAGGAAGAGCACCAACAGGGCGAGGGCGATGCTTTGTACTTGAGTCGACAGGATGACCTGATTCACCGCAGCAATGACCCCCACCACGCCTCCGGCAAGCTGATATTGCGCGCCCTCCAGAGGGTGATCGGTGATGTAGTCTTCCAGCCTAGCGATAGTGTTGCGAATGGTGTCGCCGCGTTTGTCTGTCAGCAGAAGATGGATGGCACCGTTACTGTAATCGGTGTCGGCGTAGCGCTCGATGTCACCGGGGTCGGAGCTGGCGAGATAGGTGTAGATCAACTCACTGTTGATCTCTGGCACTTTGCCAATGTCTGCGAACCTTGGATTGCCTTCATGCAGGCTGACGTTCACCTGGCGCACGATATCAGCGATTGAGACATTTGCGGCGACTTCCGGAAAGAGGCCTATCTCCCGCTGAAAATCCGACATGTGTTGCAACACTGCCGGTTGCTTGAGCGTGTCGGGCTCATCGCCTGCCACCGCGACGAACAGGTGGTCTGCGCCGAGGAAGCGCTGGGTAATCGCTGCTGCATCCTGGTTGTATTCCGAGTCCTGCCAAAATACTGTCGAGCCTGGGCTTGCATCCCCGATTTGAATGCCCTGAGCATAGTAAGCGGTGGCCAGCATTAGTAACACGCAAGCACCTAACACGACTGCGGGGCCACGGCGGTGGTTGACCATATCGGCGATTCGGCTCAAGCCACGCTCCATGAGCGCGTTGGTATCCCGGTTATAGACGCGTACTCGTGCCCGCTCCACCGGAGCGTTGACCCAGGACAGCAGTAAGGGAACCAGCGTTAGAACACAAAACAACATGACGCCGATCCAGATGGTGCCGATGAGCGCCACCTTCTGCAAGAAGGGGATGGGGGTGGCGGCAACCACCAGAATTGCCCCCGCATCGGTAGCAAGACCCAGCATACCGGGGCGAAACAGTTTGGAAAGTACGGCGACTGCAGCGGACTCTGGTTCCAGATTGCCTGCCAGTCGTTCCTGTTCGAAGGCAGAGGTGAATTGCACCGCGTGAGAGAGTGCTCGGGCAGAGACTACAAAGCTGATCACGATGGCTAATGGGTTCAAACTGAAACCCAGGAGCGACACAATGCCAAGCGCCCAAATGCCGGACACGAGGGCTGCGGTAAGGGGCAATAACATGCCCCGGTAGGTGCGCATTGCCAGCAACAGCAGCACCGCCACCGCGCCTACAATCGCCAACGAAATACGCATGGTTTCGGGCAGTTTCTGCAGCACCAGGCTATTGATCACGGGCTCTCCCACCACGCGCACCTGCAGCGTTGGGGAGCGGTAGGGCTCGGTGAGTTGCTGCACGTCGTTGGCCAGCGATTCGGTATCGATTAAGTGATCGAAGAAGTCGACGGTGATCAGCGCCGCCGTTAAATCCCGCGAGACATAACGTCCATGCACCAGTGGGTTGCCAATAACCTGGCTACGTAACTCGGCGATCTCCCGCGGCGTGGAGGGCAGGTCGGGCCACATCAGGGGCTGTGACTCGATGCCATAGGTGGAGGCGCGAATGGATTTCAGCTTCTTTGAGGCCAGGGAGGTGATTTGCAGGGGGTTCACCCCTGGTATCTTGCGCAGCCCGTCGGTAATCCCTTTTATGGCCGCGAGCACATCGGGTTCGAACAGGTCTCCTTCGTTGACCTCGAGCATAATGCTGACCAGGTTTTCACTGCCGAAGCCTGCTTTGAATCGATTGTTGGTGTCGATGTAAGAGTGACCGCTTGGCTGCAGGTCCGAGAACTCGGTGCCAATTTCCAGGCGTGTAGCGCTCCACAGGAAACCGATGGTCATCAACACGGTCAATGCCATTAGGATGCGGCGGTGACGAATGCTCCATTGCGCGAATGCGTTTATCATAGTCGGTTTTCCCAAGTAGTTTGGCTATCGCCGTGATATCAGAGAGGAGGTGTCTGGGATCGCGCTAACGATGGCGTCTCCAACCACCAGTAGCTTGTCGCCCGCCGCTTGTATGTCAGTGAACCAGGCTGCGCTCGATCCGGTTTCAAGCCGTTGGGTTTGCGCTAGGCCTGTGGTGGGCTCGGGTAAGTCAATTTGTATGAGCGCGCCGTGCTCGCCGGTGATCCACCAGCGGTTGTCCGCTGTGGCAACGGCGAACCAGTGGAGAGAAGCCGTCGCATCCTGCATCCCAGGCAGTTCAAAAGGTTGCCAGCGACCGTTGAATAGACGTAGCACCGTTCCCTGTAAACCAACCGCCAGGCCTTGGCATGCGTTGTCCAAGCCAATCGAGGTAAGGGTGATATCTGTGGCGCTCGGCATCGTCACCCAGGTGGTTCCAGCGTCGATGGAGGAGAGAATCTGACCGAACTCACCGACGACCATGAGCTGCCTGCCGTGATCACAGCTGCTTACCCCATGCCAGGTGATATCTTCCATCTCCACCATGGCTTCCCAGTGCTTGCCAACGTCAGCACTACGCAAAATGGCACCACCGGCGCCCACGGCCCAGGCCGTGCCGCTAGCATCCAGGTGGACTTGCAGTAGCTTGTTGTTCCACTGAGACTTTGGAACCTCCCTTACGGACGACCAGTTTAGGCCGCCATCCTCGCTGCGGATGATTTGGTTGTCATTGCCAACGGCAATGATTTGCTTGGCATCCCATGCCGCCACCGCCTGCAAGTCGGGGTGCCCATAGCCGCGTTGCACTGTCCAGTTGTCACCTCCGTCGATGGAGTGCAGCACCTTGCCGCCGTCGCCCACCACCCAGGTGTTGCCCTGGACAGCGGTGATGCCGTAGTAGCGATCGGTTGGCACCTGCGCGGGCTGGCTGATGGGCGGAGGGGACACTTTGGGTTGATAAAAGGCCGCAACGGCGAGTAATCCGCTCGTCAGCCCCAAGGACACGCATAACTCGATTAGACGTTGGGTTCGGGAGGTCATGGTCTATTCACTCAGGTAGCTGAGCACAACGCGATTGAAGCGCTCGGGTAGTTCGGTCTGCCAGTGGTGAGCGCCCTGTCCTTCGATAAACAATTGAGCGTTTGCAAACTGGTTGAGAAACAGCAGGGGCACGTCCGGGCCGCCAAACCAGTCGTGCAGACCCCACAGGCAAAGGGTGGGGACGACATTGCGGTGCAAGTCACCGAGCAGCGATTCGGGTTGCCCCATGAAACCGGGAGTGCGGGCGACTTCAAGCAGTTCCGGGTCTGTGCTGTTGGCAAAGCGATCGTTCACCGTCCAGCCAGTGAGCTTGCTGTCATCGTGCATCTCGTAATCGGCCAGTAAACGTCGCATCTTTTCTGGGGTCGGACCTTCGCCCCCGTAGTAGTCGAGGATAATGTTGGCCGCGTGTTTGCTCATCAGTTTCAATGGATCAATAACCCCGCCAAACATCGGCTGGGCGCCCATCAATACCAGTTTATTGACGCGTTCAGGGTGGTCGATCGCCAGTTTGATGGCCGCACAGCCGCCGAAGGACTGACAGACCAGGTGCGCTCGCGGGATGCCGACCAGGTCCATGAATTCAGCGAGCATGCTGGCGTGGAAGCTGTACATCGGCGCCTCAACCACTAACTTGCTGGATTGGCCGTAGCCGGGCATGTTGTAAAAGAAACACTGGTACTGTTCCAGGAACGCCGGTGCGTTGTAGTAGAAGTTGCCGAAGCTGGTGGCTCCGGGGCCACCACCGTGGAGGAAAATCAGCGGCTCGCCAGTACCCGCGCTTTGGTAGTGCAGCTGGTAGCCGGCTTCGGTAGTAACAAATTGGTCCTCAAGCTCAAGTGGTTCCATGCGTGACTCCTGCTGAAGAGTTGGAGTGTGGATACGAGTAACTATTGGTACTGCTGGGTGATTTCGATGGGGCGGCTACAGGTGTCGATGGCGCTACGGATCAGCACCTGAATCAAGCGGTAGCAATCGTCCAGGTGTACCCGATTCATCGGCAAGCTATCTTCCGGGTCCGGCTCCTGATGGCGGAAGGGCACGCCCAGGCGGGCTGCCGGAACGCCCCATTGGCGGATGACCGACAGATCGGTGTAACCACTCATATTCAGGAAGGGTTCGTGCGGGGTTTGCTCCACGTCTTCCCAGGCTCGGATCATCGATTGAATGATCCAGTTATCCGGCGAAGTGGTGGCCCCGGGAATCGCAAGGGTTGCCTCAAGCTCTGTGACCACGTCGGGGTGTTGCTGAGATAGCTCGGTCAACATGGCTTGTAATTCGCGTTTTACTTGTACCGGATCGGTGCGGGGGCTGGGTCTGATATCCACGTGCAATACCACATCGGCGGTGGTGATGATGGGCTTGTGTGGCCATCCACCCTCAATGGCGGAAATGCCTCCCTGGGGGGCGACCAGCCCTGACGTGTGCCGGGCAGTGTAGGTGGGAAACCAGGCTTCAAGGGCTTCGATGACCTTGGCCACCTGTGGGAAGGGGTTTTGATCCTGCGGCATCATATGGCGCACGCCAACGTAGCCCATGGCGCCTTTGACACGGATGGTGAAGTTGCAAATACCGACCTCTTCCCAGGCGACCGCGTACACCGGTTTGCACATGACGCAGTAGTCAGGCCGATAGCCACGCTGCAACATAAACATAACCCCGGCGCCGTGGCCGATATTGCGGCGACTGAATCCCGGTCTGGACAGCGCGGTCATGCCGCCCGCGCCCAACCCGACGGTGAGTTCGCCGGGTAATTCCAAGCCCGCCTTGGCGATGCAGGTGGCGGCGGTGGTCACACAGGCGGCGTAGGCTTTGGGGTTTTCTGCACCGAGCCCGCTGATCTCATCGCCTTCAAGGCGGGCTTGTGGGCGCAGCATGCTGGGCAAGGGCTGTCCTGCCCAGCGCTCCTCTTCGTCGGAGCCACCGAGGTGGGTATCAAAGGAGGCATACAGTAGAAGTTCCGGCCCTTGTTTGCTGCGAGAGGGCAGTTTCCCAATGGCATTCGCCTGTTGGTCGTCCAAGTATTGGGTTTGCCCCTGGAGGCCGTTGGCCGTCATATGGTCGGCCATGTAGCGGGCCAGCTCGGCTTCTTCCCCGGTGGGGCTTGGGATGTTAACCATGTCCATGAGGAGCTGTTTGAATTGCTCGCGATCGAATTGGGATTCGGCGGCGTGCACCATGTCTTGATACCCCTCTACGGGGGCCGGTGGCTGTTGTTGGCTCATGGGTTATATGCCCTCCTGGGCTGGAATGAAGGATTCGAAATGAATGTGGGCAGGGGGAATGCCGCGTGCTTCGAGCGAGCTGACGGCGGCGTCTACCATCGGCGGCGGGCCACATAGAAAGACCTCGGTGTCGGGTCCCAATGCCGCATCGGGCACCCCCTCGGTGGCGTACCCCAGCGCGCCTTGCCAATCGGTGTGGGGCTCTACTAGCGTGACCCGCAGATTCAGATTGGGTAGCCATTCAAGTCGCGCGGCTAGTTCGTCGAGATAAAACAGCTCGCTTAGCCGGTTCACCCCGAAATGCAAGTGGATGGGGTGCGCCCGCCAGCGCATTTCCGCAAGAGTGTCGAGGATCGACAGCACCGGCGCGAGGCCAGTGCCTCCGGCGATCAGCACCACGGGGCCTTGCGGCGGCTGCTGCATTTTGAATGCACCATGGGGGCCGTCGATCTCCAACTCCGCATCAATGGCGCATTCTTTCTCCAGGTAGGTCGACATCGCGCCGTCGTCGAGCAGCCGAATCAGAAAGCGCATGGATGGCAGCTGCTCCACGGTCGAGCTCATGGAATAGGGCCGCCAAATGTCGGTGTTGGGCACCCGCAACAGGTAGTACATCCCCGGAAGAAACTGAGCATCGCGTTCGGCTTCGTCGACCTCTAGGGTCAGCTCAACCACCGAGTCATTGAGCCGATGAATGTCTTCGACCCAAGCGCGGAAGCGCTGGGGTCGATACCGCTGTAGCTCATTGAACCCGTAGTCCATGCGGATATGCGCATCATTTTCTGGCTGCGCCAGGCAGGTGAGTACCTTGCGCTGCTCGATCTCGCGGGGAAGCAGTGCAATGCTGGTGTCGCTGCGCATGCGCACCACACCGTTCTCTACGGTGCCGACGCAGGAACCACAACTGCCGGTTTTGCACTGGTGAAACAGTTGCAGTCCGGCGTCAAGCGCAGCCTGCAGCACCGTCTGGTCTGGCGCTACTTCGATGCGCCGGGTGGTGTCGTCGGCGAACTGGATCAGCACTTGGGGGTTCGTCATCTTTTATCTCCGTCGCTTGGTCCCAAGCTCCATGGGGGGTGTTTGAATACCTCGTGCATGACGGGCCACTAGCTTTCTCCAGGCCACAATTACGGCATCCATCGCGCAGAGCTTTTCTTCAGCGAAGCCGACATCGTTTTCATAAAACGGCTGCATTGAATCCCGCGCCCACAGATCGTCGTCGTTGAAATCGTGAAAGACGGCGTCACGCAGGTAGTTTTCGTATTGGTCGGTAAATTCATCGCGCTCGGTTTTGGTCGGTGCGGTTTTGACCAATAGCTCCCAGTACTCGTAACTTTTGTCATCAATGGGAACGTACATTTCGTGGGCGGTGATCCCCGGAAATGGAAAGTTTTCCACTTTGAGCACGCCGGGCAGCCACATGGAGGTGCGTAGTCCGAGTGCTGGGGTCCCGCCGGAAGCCCGCACGTTGAGCATGGTGTTCTCGAAAATGGGTTCGTAGTGGGAGTGGCCGTCGGCATCGGGCGGGTACATGTTCATCATGCCCTTGGGGCCATCGGGGTCTTCGAATGCTTTGACGGCACCGTCTGAGGTGGGTTTGAATCCCAGCGGTATCGCCATGTCGTGGGCATAGACGAGCGGTGATTTCCAGTGGATGAGTACATGCCCGGGATCGAAACCGTTCTCGACCGCTAGGCGCCAGTTGGATTCGCCTTTGCGGCGAATACCGAGAACGATGGCGTCATCATCGGTGAGGTTAGGGCTGTAGTGGGCGTAGTCCTTGGACTCTTGTGGTGGCAGGTCGGATTCCAGCGGTGGAATGGACGCATAGTCTGCATCGCCGACAAACACCCAGATGATCGAGTATTTCTCTACGATCGGGTAGGTTTTGATCGATGCGTTGCCGATCAGAGGGTCATCGGGTGCGGCGAGAATGGTCTTGAGCTCGCCATCGTTCAAGCCGTAGGTGTAGCCGTGGTACCAGCAGGTAACCATCCCTTCTTTAAAGCAGTAGGGTTTTTTCGACAGCGGCACACCACGGTGGCAGCAGCGGTCTTCGAGTGCGTAGAGCTGGTTATTCTCTCGTCGTAGCAGAATGGGTTCGCCGCAGATTTTGGTGGAACCGAAAGCGCCTTCTTCCAGCTCGTGGCTAAACAGTGCCGGATACCAGTGGTTCTTCAATCCCCACTTGGCATCGACATAGGGCTGGTAGCTCTTGGCAGCGGTTGCGCCTTGGGCTGGAGGGGTGACTTGGGATTGGGTTGGGTCGGGTGTGCTCATAGCATGTACTCCTGGGGTATGAACGTGATGGTTGTCACTGTGATGTTGTGTTATAGGGTGCGTGATTTACGTGGTCGAGAGAGCTCCTTGGGCGGGCTTTGGATGCCACGCGCGTAGCCTGCCACCAGCTTTCTCCAGCCAATGATGACGGCGTCGAGTGAGCACAATTGCTCAGCGGACCAGCCGGCATCCTGCGCGTAGAACGGTTGCATGGCGTCACGGGCAACCAGGTCCTGGTCGTTAAAATCATTAAACATGGCTTTTTTGAGGTAGTTTTCGTACTGGTCGACGAAGGCTGTCTCGTCTTCGGGGGTTGGCGTTTCGCAGGCGATGAGCTCCCAGTACTGGTAGGTCTGGTCATCAATGGGCACATACATCTCGTACATGGACATGCCTGGGTAGGGCGCGTTCTCTACCAGCAAGACGCCGGGAAGCCACATGGAGGTACGCAGCCCTGCGGGAACGTTTTGCCCCCCAAATGCTGAGACGTCGAGCATTTCGTTGTGCATCACCGGCTCGTAGTGGGCGACGCCATCGGCGCCAGGTACATACTCATTAAGGATGCCGCGCGGTGCGTTGTTCTCAACAAAGGTGGTGGTCGCGTGTTCGGTTACTGGTCGAAAACCAAGTGGCAGAGCCCAGTCCTGGGCGTACACCCAGGGAGAATCCTGATGTACCAGGACATGCCCCGGATCAAAACCATTCTCGGAGGCCAGGCGCCAGTTAGCGGAACCTTGGCGACGGATGCCACGTACGGTGGTATTGGGGTTAAGCAGGTGGGCGCAGTAGTGATCTTCTCCGGCTGCGCGTAGCTGCGGGGGCAAGTCGTGGGAAAGTGGTGGGGGCTCGCCAAAGTCGGCGTCTCCGACGAACACGAAGATCATGCCTGCCGCCTCAGTGACCGGATAAGTTTTGATGCTGGCATTGCCAATCAACGGGTCATCAGGGCTGCCGATGATGGTTTTCAGCTCGCCGTCACCGAGCCCGTAGGTGTAGCCGTGGTACCAGCAGGTGACCGTGCCTTCCTTGAAGCAGTAAGGTTTTTTTGACAGCGGCACGCCGCGGTGGCAACAGCGATCCTCCAGCGCGTGTACCTGGCCCGCCTCGCGGCGCAGCAAAATGGGTTCACCACAGAGAGTGGTTGCATCGAACTCACCCTCTTTAAGTTCTTCGCTGAATAGCGCCGGAAACCAATGGTTTTTGAGCCCCCAGCGGGCCTTGATATAGGGCGCGTAACTGCTATGGCCTGTTGCGGCCGGCCTGTTGTTGGATATGGATGCGTTCATGTCATGACTCCCTTGGGTGTGTGACCGATTGACCCAGTGCGGTGGCTTGCTCAGTAAAGGCCCTGCTTGCCGGTGGCCAGTCGTTGCATGATCCGTGGAGAGAGCATTTCCTCTTTGAACTGAGGGTCGTTCTGCACCATGATGCCGGTGCCGTCGATGAACGTGGCGCGTTGGGCTTTCAGGTCGATGGCTTGCACGTAGTTGGCGGAGGGAATGGTGTAGCCATCCGGTGTTGTCGACTGGGTGATCCACAGCCGCCACATGCGCCACAGTTCGTCGTTCTTGTCGTAGAACTCACCGGCGTAGGGCTGTGGGTAGTCAGTGCCGACATAGAGAATTTTTCGGCCGTAGGGGTGCTCTGAAGGCGGGGTGCCTTCCAGTACGAAGACTTCGGTGGGACGCCAGACCACATGTTCGGGGTTTGGGTTGATCCAGGGCGCAGACTGCTCGATCAAGTCTTCGTAGTGCTTGGTCATCATGGGCTCGAGGTAGGAAACCGCGAGGATGGTGCGTTTGCCCAGTATGCGGAAATCGGAATACCACAAGGGGTAACTGTCTATCCCATTGTTGTCGTCATTGAGCATGTCCATCTGCGGTTGGTTATCCATCCAGACGGCGGCGCCTGCGGTGCGTTTGATGCGTCGGATGGACTTGACGTAAACGTAGGCTTCGTCTGCCTTCCCCTGCGCAGACTGCACGGTGTACACACCGAGACCAGCCAGATCATAGGGTGCGCTCAGTGCCACCACGGACTTTTGCTTGATGGTGCCATCGCCACGGTGTCCGGGCTGCTCATCGGTGTAGCGCCCAACCATGCGGAACTTGTAGTTGTCACCCACAAACTGGCGAACTATCCCTTTATCGAAGCCAGCGATGGTGATGGGGCCGCCCACTGCACTGTTGTCGGCATTGGTGGGAATCGCATAAAACAAATTCCATGCGAGCTTCCAGCCAGCGTGTGGGTCTGCCAGATCCAGTTTTGGAAACGGAATGCCCGCAACGTAACCTGTTGGGGTCTTGGTTTGGGTATCGAAGCCCACTTTTGGCGCGTAGGTTTTTGTGGCAGCAATATAGCGGGAGTCGGGCTGCATCGGCCTTGCCGGCGCGAGCTTTATGCGCAATCCGTGTTCGCGAATACGCATAATGAGGTGTTCGGTTAGCAGCTCCTTGAGTGGGGTGCCCTGATAATGATCGTCCAGGTGCTCGTCAAGGTTCTGCGCCGACAGCACAAACCCGGTTGGAACCTCCTCTGCCAGTGCTGGCAGAGCGGTTATCCCCAGTGAGAGGATCAGAGCGGCCTGAGCATTGCGCAGTGCGCGAAGAAATTGATAAATCATTGTGTGCTCCTGTCTACCGTTGTCATACCGCTGGGCAGCGGGGGTTGGGTTTAGATTCAGAACTGGTAGGTGATACGTGCCATGGCTTGGTCGCTGTTGTGAAACGCGCCGATCAAGCTTTGACCCTGTGGATCCGTGGGGTCGCTTTTGTAGCGCCCACCGTTGAAGAAATCGGCTTCGAACATCAGCCGCCAGTGATCTCCGAACGACAGGCTTACACCGGGTACGAGGATGGTGCCGTCGTATGCTAGGTCGTAGATCGCTGCGAAGGAGAGGTTCACCGAATCATGCCGAAATGGCATCATTATCAGAGCGGTCAGGATGCTGGAGTGCTCCTTTTTGGGAGAGCCGAAATCCACCACTTGTTCGCTGTCTTTGTGATCGATAATCCAGGTGTCGAACAGCTGCAGGCTGATCGACGTGGGCGCGCTGGTGCCGAGCCAACTCTGGGTGCGTAGGGGTTTGTCCAGGCCGATCATTGAGCGCAGAGTGTCTTTTTCAATGATGCCATTGCCTCCGGCAGACGGGGTGTTGGCGAAACCAAAGTTGTAAGGTTTGTCTGGTGTATAGGCCAGTTCCGCACGGAACGTGGCATTGATGTTTTCCAGGTAGCCATTGAGGGTGGCACCGAAGATGTCTATCTCTGGGTAGATAAACTCGGCAAATCCATTCTCCGGGGCGTCGCCATAAGCCTGAAACGCCGGGTTGAAGCCACCACTGAGGTCCGCGAAGTTCACCACAGGGTCCTGGCTCAAGGTGTGGTAATAGTTGAGGGTATAGCTGACACCTAAGGCTGTGCCCGACCAGCGAATGCCGTACGAGGGATCATCTGCATCCGCCTTGGAGTGATCGTAGTTCACCGGAATCAGCCCCGCGGTATTGAATCCGCGGCTGCCATTGAGGCTCCAACGCCCACCGAAGGTATCCAGGCTGTTGCCCATGGCGTCGTCATCATCGATCCCAGGCCGCAGCACAAGCTGTAAAGAATTGTCCGAATTGACCGAAAAGTATTGCAGGTTGGCCAACCATAGTGGCTTGCGCCACTCCTCGTTCTCCGGTTCCAGAAAAGCGCGCCAGGTCTGGTCGTAGCCGTGAATTACATCCATTGCCTGGAAGAAATCGGTTTCCCCCCACACCACCTGCTGTTTGCCGATGCGGGCTGAAAACTGCGAGCCCATCGGGATGTCCAAGTAGGCCTCGCGCAGTTCTTCGTCGCTGTAGTCGTTTTCAAAGTCTGAGCGAGGTAGAGGGGGGGTATTCATTGATCCAGTTACTGCAGTGAGGTCTTCCAAGCGATCGAGGTAGTTGGTCATGTATTCGCGGGTCAAGCGGCCTATTGCGACCCCATAGGCCCAGCCCAAATCGGCATCGACTTGCAGCAGTAAGGTGGTTCTAGCCATAGCCAGGTCGTACTTATCGTCTTCTTGAGTTTCCGGCACGTCGTTGAGATTAGTGGCGAGGTGCTGTCGCAGATAACCGGAGGTACGAATGTCTGCGGCGTGGACAATAGAGGGGGCAATGAGGGCGCTAGTGGTCACGGCACAAAGGAGGGGCACCATTGCGAACCTTAGAGGGTGACCTGTAGCGACTATGGGCGTTTTTTGCATTTTGTGAACTCCATACTATGAACTAGGCCACCGCGGGCATTATAAGGATCAACCAAACGTTTGTTTGGGAATGCGATAGGCGTGCCAATTGTTGTTGTTTCTAAAAAATAGACTTATAAAACAATCGGGTAGCAACACAGTTAGCGTTTGCCGAGAAATCGTGGGAACGTCATTGGTGCACCAAAACCAAACAAACGTTTGACGGGGGCACTGGAGTGGTGCAGCATCTGGGTGAGGCCTGCACTTTTGCAGCTACAGGGAGTTTTGCCTGATGACAGATCGATCCGCAGTGCCGGTTGATAGCCCGGCTGGAAGTACACGCACCGTAATTCTTGAAAAAGCGTTAGAGTTGTTCGCAGAGACCGGCTTCAACGGCGTATCAATGCGACGCATTGCGCAAGAGGTTGGCATCAATCCAGCGACGCTTTACCACCATTTTGTCCACAAAGAAGATTTGTATGAGCAGGTACTGCGTTTCGCCTACGCAGAGCAGGCTGCGCATTTTTCAGCATTGGTATCCATTGAAGGAACACCCCAGAGCCAGCTCGGTGAGTTCATTCGAGAGTTCGCGTTTTACATAGCTAAGGATCAGCATTTTTTTCGGCTGGTGAAGCGAGAGCAGCTGGAAGGTAACAGCGAACGTCTGAAGATGCTGGTGGATCTATTGTTTGGTAAACAGTACGAGGCGATGGTGCGAAGCGTTGGCCGAGTAACCCAGGCTTTCGATACCCACATGCTAGTGACGTCGCTTCTGGGCTTGGTGTTGCACCACTACGAAACTCGCCACATGCGCCAGTTTTTTGTTGAATATATGCCTTCACAAGATGACCCCGAGGTCGTTGCTGACCATTGCTGTCGGTTGTTCTTTTTTGGTATTCAGGGGACGGGAGCGGCCCAAGAGGTGCCTTATCGTTCGGAGCAGAGTCTCCTATCCGCTGACGGCGAGCATTCGCGCGATGGGGCTGGTTGAGCGCGGATTTCTTGGGCGGCTACTTCAATCTTTCCTTGGTGCTAGCGGTACATCCTGTCGCTGGAAATCAAACCGCGGGTCGCATTAGCATGAGCCCGTGGTGCGGCTATACGGCCTGAATCGTGTAGGTTACTTTGTTGACGTGAATCTTCGGGTTTAACACCATTCATAGTGCCGGCGTTATGGGAGTATGCATTTTGTCTGTAAGCGTACCGTTTTCATTGCTGGAGCTAGCGTCGATCCGTGAGGGAGACTCCGTTGGGCAGACGTTGGCTAACAGTGTGGCTTATGCACGCCATGCAGAGTCGTTGGGGTTTCAGCGGTTTTGGCTGGCGGAGCACCATAATATGCAGGGGATCAGCAGTGCAGCTACCTCGGTGCTGGTTGGGCATATTGCTGGCGCCACCGAGTCCATTCGGGTCGGGTCTGGCGGGGTGATGTTGCCGAATCACCCGCCGTTAGTGATTGCGGAGCAATTTGGAACGCTGGAGATTTTGTACCCCGGTCGGATTGATTTGGGGTTGGGCCGCGCACCGGGAACCGACCCGATGACCAGCCGCGCCCTGCGCCGTGAAGGTCTTGGGGCTGAGCAGTTCCCCGATGATGTGGCCGAGCTACAGCGCTTGCTGGGGCCACTGGATACGTCACAGGGGGTTAATGCGATTCCCGGCGCTGGCACTCAGGTACCGATCTGGCTACTGGGCTCCAGTTTGTACAGCGCCAAGCTGGCAGCGCAGCGGGGGTTGCCCTATGCCTTTGCCGGGCATTTTGCGCCGCGACTGTACCGTGAGGCGCTGCGTATCTATCGGGATCAATTTCAGCCCTCTGCCCAGCTGAGCAAACCCTACGCCATGTTGGCGTTGCCTGCGGTGCCGGCGGACTCCGACGAAGAGGCTCATTACCTGACCACCACCAGTTACCAACGTATTCTTGCTTTGTTTCGTGGCCAGCCGTTATGGATGAAACCGCCGGTGCAAAGCATGGACGGCTTGTGGAATCCACAAGAGGAAGCAGGGGTAAAAGATTTCCTGGGCTTACAGTTGCTGGGAACGGCAGCCTCCATGCAGGGGCAGCTGGATCAGCTGCTGGACTCCGTGGAGGTGGATGAGTTGATGGTGACGGTGGATCTTTATGATCCGGTGAAGCGTCGTCATGCGTTGGATATTCTGGCGTCGTTGGCGCAGTTTCAGGCGGTGTGATGCGTTTTAGTTTTCACTAAGGGCGCTTGTGAGGTCGTATTACCCCTTTCGCGCTCTCGGTGCCCTTGGGTCAATCTGGCCTACGGTCTGCGGCTGCTGATCGAGCCCGGTTCGCGCATCGAGAGGTGTTCGTGCAAAAGTGGGTTATTTCTCCGATGAAGTTAACGGGTTGCCGAAGCGCTTCAGGTATTCCTGCCCGATTTCAATCCCGCCCACGTTATTTAAGTGACTTTCATCGCGGTAGAGTGGGATGCCGTTCAGGACGGTTTGGCAGCGGGTGGCATCACAGAGAACTTTGCGTGGATTGATCCACTGCACGTCCGGGTAACGCTGCTGTGCGTTCTGCTTGAAACGATAGAAATTGGCCAGTGATTTCTTCACATCCTCAGCGCTGATGGAGCAATCGTCCATGTTTTTCAGTAGACATTCCGCGTAAGAAGAAGAGGGCAGTTCTGGCACGTCTTCCATCACGATGACGGTGTGGCCGTGCGCTTTCAGCCAGCCGATGGTGTCCACAAAGTAGCGTTGGTAGTGTTCAGATTTGAGGTAAGCGCTCCACCAGGCACCGATGAAAACCGTCATGGGCCGTTGGCTCAGGTAGTCGCTGAGGGCTTGGTTACGAGCCACTTTGGTCGGATCAGAGGCCTGGGCTTTTTCCGCAATGGCGGGGGGCAGGAACGGAGTTGAGGCTCGAGTGACCATCAGCACGGAATAGTCTGTGCCTTTGAGTAGTTGTTCAATAAACCCGATCTGGGCGATGGCGTGGGAGTCGCCAATCAACATGCTGTTGGGCTGTCCGTCGGCGGGTTTTGCTCCGAACAGGCAAGCGTCGCTCTGGTTAAATTCAACCGGTTTGCCTTTGAAGCAACGTTTGTAGAGATCCGCCGGGTTGTTGTTGGCGATGATTTTGTACAGTTCGCGGCGCTCTTCGGGGATGCGGAAGCTGGTGTCGTCGGCGATGCGGATGGTGGACTGGATCGCCCAGATGACGATCAGCGGGGCCAGAATAAAGATCAGGAACGATTTCGTGAAGCTCCAGTCCCGGTGGCGGTAGCGGTTTTCCACAAAACGAAAGCTGAACCAAGAGAGGGCCACGACACCCGCTATGAGCAATAATCGGTTCAGCCAGGTCAGCTCGATCAGCTGGTAATGCATCAAAGCTACTGGTGGCCAATGCCACAGGTACAGGGAATAGGAAATGCCTCCCAGAAAAACCATCACCGGCAGGCTCAGTAGGCGTGCGGTGAAGGTGGCCGGCTGATGCAGGCCGGCGTAGATGACCATGGCGGTGCCGAGGGTGGGCCACAGGGCGTTATAGCCGGGGAAGTGATCGTGTTTGGTGATCAGCAGGGCGGTGGCCACGATCATGGTCAACCCTACCAGTGCCAGCGTTTCTGCGCTGCTGCGGTTTAGGCGGGGCAGCTGTTGGCTGAACAGGGCGACACCGGTGCCGAGCATAAATTCAAACAGCCGGGCGGGCAGCAGATAATACGCGGCGGCCGGGTGGGCGCTGGCCATATACACGGATAATACAAAGGTGGCGACCAAGGTAATGCGAAACGGCCAGTGGGCCGTGCGCCCTTTACCGAAGCGATAGGCCAGGTACAGCGAAGCAGGCCAGAGCAAGTAGAACTGTTCTTCCACGGCCAGCGACCAGGTATGGAGCAGGGAAAGCGACAGGGTTTCCGGGGCGAAATATTGGCTCAGCTCGTTGAAATAATAGAGGTTACTCAGCCCGATCAGCGAGGCCAGCCAGCTTTTGGCAAAAATATAGTAGGCGTCACCGATATAGAATGGCGAGATCATCAAGAATGTGGCGGTGGATACCAGTAAAAATACCGGCACCAGGCGACGAATTCGGCGGGCATAGAAATCGCGAAAGCGGAATGTGTCTTTCTGGAAGGCCCGTTCCAGCAGCTGTGTGATCACGAAACCGGAGATCACAAAGAACACATCGACACCGATAAAGCCGCCACTGATGCCCGGTACCTGATAGTGATACAGAATCACCAGGATCACGGCCAGGGCGCGCAGGCCTTCGATGTCGGCGCGGTAACTCGGCTTGGCCTTCACGTGGATTCCCCCGGTGAGCATATTGGTAAACCGGCAAGAATAAAGGCGCAATGACAGGCAGACAAGTTAGTTGCGTTGTCGGCGCACTCCCAGCACCAGTGCGATTAGCCCCAGCCACAGTGAGGCCCCTCCTCCGCTGCCACCGCCAGCCGCTGAACTAACGGTGGCGTTGTACTTGTACTGCACGGTGACATCCACTTGCATGTCAGTGTCGCCAGGGATGTTGTTGTCTTCGGTGGGGAGCCCTTTAAAGGTAAAAAGTTGGCTGATGCCGGTGTCGGTGGCGAATTTCAGTGTCAAGGTGTGGCTTTGCTCGGTGCCCAAGCCACCAATGGGGCAATATATCGGGTTGCCTTGCTGGCAGCCGAGCTCGGGGCCGTTGAGCAGTTGGGTGTTGGTCGGGAGCGAGAAGCTGATGCCGGTGTTGGTGGCGGCGAACAAGGGCGAGTGGTTGCTCAATGTCACCGCGACGCTGGCCTGGGAGCGGCTGCTGGTCTGTTGGACGGCGGATAGGGCCAAATCAGGATTGTCGGAGAAGGCGATTTCATGAATCAGGCTATTGTTACGGCGGCGGTAGTCGTTTTCGTCTGCACTGGCGCTGAGTGTTAGCGTCACCAGCTGATCGGTTCCGCTGCTGTCAGTGACGTCAAGGTTGCCCGTGCGGGACGCACTAGCGGCCAAGCTGCTGGCCACGGTGCAGCGTGTCACGGAGGGCAAGGTGCTGCAGCCGGTCCAGTTAAAGCGGGCGCTGGTGGCTATGCTGCCGCTGAAAGAGCGACTTATAGCCGGGTTGGTAGCGGTGTTGTTGATACTATTATTGCGTAGGGTGATCGGGATGGCCTGGGTGCCGTTAATGCGCTGATAGTATCGTTTCGTCTCGCCGTTGATGGTCATGTCCACCAAGGGAGCATTGCCCTGCGTGGTCAGGCGCTCCACTTCTGCAATTTCAGCGGTGACATGGGTATAGCCGGCAGGAGCGCCGGTGGCACAGTCTTGCAGCCCGAAGCTGGTGAGCCCGATTAGCCAGGGGTTGCCCTCTTCGCCGATGAACAGAGGGCCACCGCTGTCACCGAAGCAGGTGTCCTGATTAATGCCATTGACCGGATTGAGCTCTGCCGCGCAGATGGTGGAATCGGGAATGCTCAAAGTGGATAGTTGCTTGCACTCCTCTCTGGGAATGAAGTCCAGTTGCACCTCGCGCAGCACAGTGCTTCGCTCACCGCTGCCCGTCTGGCCCCAACCCAGGGCGGTTACCGCTTCGTCACGTTGGCTTAACGGGCGGTTTTTCAGCTCATTAAAAACGTCGTCGTCTGCCAAGCTGGGCCATAGCCTGTTGCTGGTGGCAGGAATGCGCAGTAGGGCGAGGTCGTGGGCAAAGGAAAAATTGTCGAAGCGCTGTTGGTTCTTATAAATTCCCTCCACCGTGATGCGACCTTCTGGAGGTAATAGTAGTTTGTTCTCTGTTTCACCGATATAAACGAACAGCCGGTCAGCGGTGGCCGGGTCACCGTTCAGGTACTGGGTGCAGTGGTAGGCGGTAAGAACCCAGCGGGGGCTGAGATGGCTGGCGCCGCAGAAAGAGGGGCTGCCGGAAGGCTCTTTAATAATGATTTGTGCCATCCACGGCCAACGGTCGGCGGCCGGGCTGCCGCCAACAATGCGTGGGCTGGGGGCGTCGGCCGCCTGTGTGAGCATGCTTAAACCGAGCAGCGGGCTGGCGATGGCGAACAGGGTTAGAAAAACGGTGCGAATTGGCATAGGGGCTGCCTTGTCGTTGTTTGGTCCAGTGTAGCGCATTTGCCGACAAGGCAGTGTGACAAAGATCGCCTGATGAATTGGTGGTGTAATAGGCTCAATTTATCGGCGGTGCGTGGGCCAGCCAGTGATTGTCTTCTTCTGTGGTGCGGGCCATGGAGGCCTGCAGGTGAGAGAGTGCTTGCTCAAGGGCGGCGTCACCATTGGCCAGGGTCATCATGGCCGCACGCAGCCCCTGGTGCCGGGTGCGTAAATCATTGAGCAGTTGTTCCGCCGCCGCGGTGGCGGTGCAGGGCAGCAGTAGAGCCAGGTGTTGTTCATCGTAGCGAGCGGCCACATCGCTGCGGCGAATGCGCTGGGCTACTCGGTCGGCGAGTAACGGTAATTCATGGTGCCGCACTAATACTAAGGTTAGTGGCGAGGAAATGCGGTCGTGCAGAGGCACCAGCCAGCCGGCGGTGCTTACCAAGGCTTCGCGGCTAATGAAATCAGTATCTGGGTCGCGCCAAGTGGCTTCTAGCGCCGCTCGGGATAGGTGTTGGTTACGCCAGATCATCAAGCCGAAATACAACATGCAGGCGCTGAGTGCCGCGACCAGAAGTAGGCTGGCAGAGGCGCTGGCCGCGTCGCTGTAACTCAAGCGGATAGGGAGCACGAAGGCCAATACGATTTCAGCTCCGGCAAGCATGATGAGAAAACGTTTGAGGCCATGCAGTAGGCCGTTACTGAGCACAGCAATGAACAGCAGCGCCATGGTGGGAGGCGGGTCACCAGCATCCAATAACAACACGATACCCAGAGTCAGCAGGTCTAGCGCGGAGGCGAAGGCGTCGGCATTGACTGGGCGCCAGATCAATAGCAGAAGTTGAATGCCCACGTAAGCACTGAATAACAGCCACGGGGTTGCTTGGGGCAAGTTAAAGAAAAAGTGGTCTGCATAGTGGAAATATATCACCGCAAGCCCAGCAAACAGGGTCCGCGCCAGATATTGCATCAGCACTACACCCTGATCCGAGGTAATACGGCGTGAGGTGTTCATCATTGAGTCGATCCCAAGTTTGTTAGGGGGTCTATGTTGCGGCACGGCGGCAGCGGAATAAAGGTGTCCAGCAGTGTAATCTTGTTAAAACTGCAATTTGAACAGCATTTGTTGGTTATGGCACCGACTTGAAGAGCGAGTATGGTAGGCGCCGGCAACGATTCCTGAACGGTAAGGAGGCACAGTGGATCACAATGTAAATGCACCATTGCGTGATGATGTCCGGTTATTGGGTGATTTGTTGGGCGAGTGCCTGCGCCAGCAGGCGGGCGATTCCATTTACGAGACGGTGGAAAAAATCCGCCAAGCCTCGGTGGCGACCCGCACCGAAGGGGGGGCGTCACTGGCCTCGTTGCGCGATTTATTATCGCCGCTGGATGATGCGACTCTGCTGGAGGTCGCGCGTGCGTTCAGTCAGTTTCTTAACTTGAGCAATATTGCCGAGCAACATCACCGGGAGCGGTTGCATCGTCAACACCAGCGCTATCCGGGGGATGCGGGTACTGATCAGGGGTTGCAGGAGGTGCTGCAGCGCCTGGCCGATAATGACATTGCCAAAGAGCAAATCTCGGAAACGCTTGAGCAGCTTTCTGTCGAGCTGGTGCTGACGGCCCACCCCACCGAGGTGACCCGCCGTACGTTGATTCGCAAGTATGACCAAATGGCCGATCTGCTCAGTGAGCTGGATCGCCCAGACTTCAATGAAGACGAGCGTGAGTTGCGCCGCGAACGTCTGCGCCGGGTGATTCTGGCGGCCTGGTGCACCGATGAAATTCGTCGTGAAAAGCCGACCCCGGTGGACGAAGCCAAATGGGGCTTTGCCACCATTGAACAATCCCTGTGGCAGGCGGTGCCCGATGTTCTGCGCCAACTGGAAGCACAGCTGGCCGACCGGGGGCTGCCTGCGCCCCCCTCCGACTGGGCGCCGGTGAAGTTGGCGTCGTGGATGGGCGGTGACCGGGATGGTAACCCCAATGTGACCGCCCCGGTGACTCGGGAAGTGTTGCTGCTGGCCCGCTGGATGGCGGCAGACCTGTATCTTCGCGATGTGGAGAACTTGCTGGCGGACCTGTCGATGAAGTCGGCCAGTGAGGAATTACTGGCGGCCACTGGCCCAACCCATGAACCTTACCGTGTGCTGCTGCGCGAAGTGCGTAGCCGCTTACGCCTGACTCGTCGCCAGATGGAAGCACAAGTAGAAGGCTTACCGGTGCCGGAGGGCCAAGCCTATTTACGCCGTGAAGAGTTGATGGCGCCGTTACAGTTGCTCGACCGTTCATTGCGTGCCGTGGGGCTAAGTGACATTGCCGATGGCGATTTAAAGAATACCCTGCGGCGCCTGAACTGTTTCGGCATCACCCTGTTGCGGCTGGATATTCGTCAGGAATCGACCCGTCACAGTGATGTGTTGGACGCCATCACCCGTTATTTGGAGTTGGGTCGTTACAGCGATTGGGATGAGGCGGCGCGCCAAGCGTTTCTGGTTGATGAGCTGCAGGCGCGTCGACCACTGATTGACGCCGCTTTCCGCGACAGTGAGCACTGTACGGCCGAAGTGGCAGAGGTATTGGCAACGTGTGAGGTGATTGCCGAGCAAGGCAGCGAAGGGCTAGGCGCTTATGTGATTTCCATGGCCACTACCCCGTCTGATGTGATGGCGGTGATGTTGTTGCAGAAGATAGCCGGGGTTCGTGAACCCATGCGCGTGGTGCCGCTGTTCGAGACCTTGGACGATTTGGATGGTGCCGAGCAAACCATGTCAGCGTTGTTAGCGCTGCCGTTCTATCGAGAGCGAGTGGCTGCCGGGCAGGAAATCATGATTGGCTATTCAGATTCCGCCAAGGACGCGGGCTTTCTCGGCGCGGCCTGGGCTCAGTATCGAGCCCAGGAAAAGCTCACGGCCCTGTTTGCCGATAACGGCATTCCGCTCACACTGTTTCATGGCCGAGGTGGCTCCATTTCCCGGGGCGGATCGCCCACCCGCATGGCGCTGTTATCACAGCCGCCAGGCTCGGTGGCCGGGCGTATACGGGTGACTGAGCAGGGGGAGGTGATTCGGTTTAAATACGGTCGCCCGTCGGTGGCGGTGTTTAACCTGGAGCAGTATGTGGCGGCCACTTTAGAAGCAACCTTGTTGCCACCCCAGGCGGCACGGCCGGAGTGGCGCCAACAGATGCAGGCCCTGACGGATACCTCCGTGGCGGGCTATCGCGGGGTGGTGCGCGATGAGCCTGAGCTGGTGCGCTACCTGCGTACCGTTACGCCAGAAACGGAGTTGTCGCGGCTAGCGCTGGGCAGCCGCCCTGCGCGGCGCAAGTCGGATCAAGGTATCAGCTCTCTGCGGGCGATCCCTTGGGTGTTTGCTTGGACCCAGATTCGGTTAATGCTGCCTGCCTGGTTAGGCACCGGCGCCGCTCTGGAAGATGCTCAGAACGATGCCGCGCAGCATGCTATGGTGCGGGAAATGGCTAGCGAGTGGCCTTTTTTCCAGGGCGTGGTGGATATGCTGGAGATGGTACTGGCGAAATCGGATTTGCGTGTGGCCGCTTGGTATGAAGAGCGTTTGGCGGGGGACGACCCTGGGCTAATGCGTCTGGGTGAAGTACTGCGCGAGCGCCTTACCGCCACGGTAAGTGCCTTGTCGGCACTCACTGGCCGGGAAGATCTACTGGATAACAATCCGGTGATGCGCTGGTCGATCCGGGTGCGCGACCCTTACACCGACCCGCTGCACCTGTTGCAGGCGGAGCTGATGGCAAGGCTGCGCCAACAGGATGGCGATGAGACCTTGGAGAGTGCACTGATGGTAACCATTGCGGGTATTGCAGCGGGCTTACGCAATACAGGATAGGTTGTCAGCACGGGTTCTCATCGGTGGCCGGTGCTTTTTCCTTTGAGCGCCACATGGCTGCCATCGCAGATCATCCCTGTGTTGCTGTGTTTACAGCCACAGAAAAACACAATTTGGTCTTTGTGTGCCGTGTAGGGCACCGGTGAGAAGCGGGTGTCCTTGTGGCTGCCATCACAATACGGTTGCGTCTGACTCAGGCCACAGGCACACCAGTACACCGTATCGCCTTTTTTGACGGGCAACGGAAACGGGACGGTGTCGGCAATGTGCGGGGCGTCCATGGCTCTCTCCTTCTCGTTTTTTATTTTTTAGGCTCTCTGGGTGTGTCGCGCAAATGTCACGCAAGTGTCACTGCCTTGCCATGGTCGCTGACGACACTGGCTGAAACTGCCAGTGGAGCACACTATGCTTGCGCAAGCCGCAGGAAAGATCAAAGCGTTGAGCCCGCAATGGAAAGGAGCGTTCGCTAAGCCGTTCGTTGCCACTGCCGAGATTCTTCGCTTTCCTCGGGAAATGACAACGGATAGAGAAGCCCAGGCGCAGGGTCGCTTCAGTGCTTACTTCACCCGTTCGCGTCGTGAAATTCTAAAAATTCAACGTTTACGCTATCGCATTTTCTCCCAGGAATACGGCGCGAGTTTCAGTGCGCCGTTCGGGCTGGATCGTGATCGTTTTGACCGCCACTGCTTGCACTTGGTGGTGCGCGACAATCGCAGCGGCGACATTGTTGGTTACACTCGGGTATTGCCCGGTGACAGGCTGCAACGTACTGGTGGATTCTATTCCAGTGGTGAGTTTGATCTCACCATGCTTGGGCGTCTGGAGGGCAAGCTGGCGGAGATCGGGCGCACCTGCATTCATCCGGATCACCGTAACGGGGCGGTGATAAGTGTGCTGTGGGCACGGCTGGCGCAATACATGCTGGAAAATGATGTGCGCTACCTGCTGGGCTGCGCCAGCATTGCGTTGAGTGAAGGCTATAACGTGGCGGCGGTCAACGAGCGCATTCAGGGGCGCCATTTAAGCCGGGCCGAGCATCGAGTGCAGCCTCACTTACGGTTGCAGGCATTGCCCGGCGATGCACAAGCGGAGGGTGTGAAGATGCCGCCGTTGCTGAAGGCTTATTTGCGCATGGGCGCGCAGGTATGTGGTGAGCCATGCTGGGACCCGGATTTTAATTGCTTGGACTTCTTTGTGCTGATGGCGGTGGAAAACCTGCCCGCTCGCTATGTGCAGCACTTCATGCAGCCCGCCCAGGCAGTGTAAACAATGGGTAGTGGATAATTGACAGCTAGCAGACTGTATACAGGAGCGATATGAATCATAGCGTCAGTGTTGGTACCTATCCCGAGAGAGGGGTCTGGCCGCAACTGCGTCGAGTGTGGCGAGTTGCCGGTGTTGTGCTCTATCTATTGTGGGGCTTTGTGCTGGCGTTTTTTCTTGGCGCGTTCTGGTCACCCTATCGGCCCGTGATATTGAAGGCAAAGCAACGATGGTGCCGGCGATTTCTGCGTATCTTGGGTGTGGAATTGACCGTTACAGGTAGCAGGGTCGAGACGCCCGTATTTTTGGTGAGTAATCATGTTTCGTGGTTGGATATTCCTGTTATTGCCAGCCAGCGACATCTGTATTTTCTTTCCAAGGCTGAGGTCGGTGCCTGGCCGCTGATAGGCATGCTGGCTCGTGCCATGGGCACCCTGTTTATCAAGCGGGGTAGCGGTGAGTCCGTTCGCGTGGCTCAAGAAATTGCCGGTCGTCTAAAGCGCGGGCATACGGTGCTGGTGTTCCCGGAAGGCACCACGACGGATGGTACCGGGCTGCGTCGCTTTTTCCCGCAGTTGTTTGATGCGCCCTTGTTAGCGCAGGTGCCGGTTCAGCCACTGGCGATTCGCTACTTGGACAGCATGGGCGCGGCGGACCAAAGTTTGGCGTTTATTGGTGACGATGAGTTCCATCATCACATGTGGAGCATATTGTTACGCCGAAAAATTCGTGTTCGCCTGCATTTTTGTGAGCCTCTTGATGGGGAAGGCATGAACCGTAAGGCATTGTGTTCCCTGGCGTACGAACGGCTTGAGGGGCAGTTGAAAGTTCAACGTTAAAAGTTGAAAAGCAAACCCTTGGGAATTTCCCGGCTCTCTCTATCTATCTTTGCAGCTTGCAGCTTGCAGCGGCTCTTTGTTGTAGCATTGGCGCATCGACATTTCAGGAAGCCTTTTCCATGACCCGCGCCAGTGAGCTGAAAAAATCCGACGTTATTGAAGTTAACGGCACCTTGTATGCCATTCGCCAGATCGAGGTGCAGTCTCCCTCTGCCCGGGGGGCGGCCACATTGTACCGGGTGAAGGCCAGTGCGGTTGGTGGTGGCCCCAAGTTTGAAGAGCGCTTCAAGGGCGATGACGACGTGGCCACGGTGGCATTGCAGCGCCGTGCGGTGCAGTTCTCCTATGTGGATGGGGATGACTACATCTTTATGGATAACGAGGACTTTTCCCAGTATTTGCTCAAGCAGGACGATATCCGTGATGAGCTGGCGTTCATCACGGAAGAGACGCAAGGCGTGCTGGCTCTGAAAGTAGAAGAGTCGGTTATCGGCCTAGAGCTGCCAGCGTCGGTAGTGCTGGACGTGACTGAAACCACGCCGGCCATGAAGGCTGCTTCCTCCTCGGCTCGTACCAAACCTGCCACCTTGAATACCGGCTTGGTGGTGCAAGTGCCGGAATATATCGTAGCGGGTGAAAAGGTGCGGGTGAATACCGCCGAACGCAAGTTCATGTCTCGGGCCTGATGCCGACGCTGTTTCGTTTTTCCCTGTTATGTTTTTGGCTGCCATGGGTATTGGCAGGCTGCCAGCTGGGCTATTACAGCCAGGCCATTGGCGGTCATTGGTCGTTGATGGGTGAGCGCGAGCCGGTGGAGCAGGTGCTGGCAGATCCTGAAACACCGCAATCGTTGGTCGAGAAATTGCAATTCAGCCAGCAGCTGGTGAGCTGGGCGGGAATTCATTTGGGGCTGCCGGCTGATGATGTCTACCATCAATATGTGGCGTTGGAGCAGGATGCGGTGGTGTGGAATGTGCTGGCGGCACCGCCTTGGTCGCTGACGCAAAAAACCTGGTGTTATCCGTTGGTGGGTTGTGTCAGCTATCGCGGTTTTTTCCAGCGGCAACGGGCAGAAAAAGCAGCGGCGAAATTACAGGCTGACGGCATGGATACTTGGGTGGGGGGCGCTATAGCCTATTCCACCCTAGGCTGGTTTGCGGATCCCCTCACTACGCCCATGATCCAGCGGTCAAAGCCTTCACTGGCTGAGTTGCTGATTCACGAATTGGCTCACCGCAAGCTGTATATCAAGGGTGATACTCGCTTCAACGAATCTTTGGCAACCATGGTGGGGCGGGAGGGCGCAAAGCAGTACTTTTTGGCAACCGGAGAGCCACTGCCGAATGGCTACTGGGATCGTAGAGAGCAGGTGGAGGATGCTTTTCTAAGTATCATTGCTGATACTCGTAAGGCGCTAGCAAGGCTGTATGAGTCGACTTCGAAGTCCTCGCGATTGGCTCGCGAAAAGGCTCGCATTCAGCAACAGGCCCGAGACCGGTTCGCTGATGAAAGCCAGCGTTTGCCGGGCTTAAAAGGCTACAAACCTTTTTTCGATGGTCCGTTGAACAATGCCCAATTGAATACGGTCAGTGATTATAATGATTATGTGCCGGCTTTTAGCCGGCTTTTTTCACAGTGCCAGCAGCAATGGGGCTGTTTCTGGCAGCAGGTAGATAACTTGTCTGATTTGGATGATGTACAACGCAAGCAAGCCCTGGAGGCACTGGCATGGAACTGATTCGTACCCCCCAGGTAGAGCTGGCGAATCTGATCGAACGCACCCTGAAACGCAATGGTTTTCAGGTGCACCGTCATGAGGATGAAGGTCAGTTCGTGCTGAGTGTGCCTGATGCTGAGCAATATCCCCATGCGCGAACACTGACCGCAGAGCTGATTGCCGACCTGAAACGGGGGCAGGACCGACAAGCTGTGGAGCCTCTCACCGGCCAGCCACAGCCCTTGCTGTCTGGTGGCTGGCTGGCCAGCATGGGTTGGGTGACCAAGCTTGGGCTGGGGTTGTGTGTGGCCATCTTCTTGACGCCTTATCTAATGGGCGACGGGGTCTATCTTGCCCTGTTGTTTCCCGCGACCATGGAGGGGTTGACCAGCCAGCCATGGCGGTTGATCACTCCTATGCTGATGCACTTCTCCCTTCTCCATATCATTTTCAACTTGCTGTGGTGGGCAGATCTGGGGCGTCTGATTGAACGCCATCAATCGTCTGCCCAGCTGTTGCTGGTCACCCTGGTGACCTCAGCGGTTTCCAATGTGGCTCAGTTCTTATACAGCGGGCCCATGTTCGGTGGCTTGTCCGGAGTGGTGTACGGTTTGTTGGGCTACCTATGGATCTTCGGGTGGCTGAATCCGGGTGCCGGGTTTGCCCTGCGTCGGCAGATTGTGGTTTTTATGCTGGTATGGATGGTGATTTGTTTCGTAGGGCTATCGGATGTGGTGGCGAATGCGGCACATCTGGCAGGGCTGGTAAGCGGTTGTTTGTTGGGCGGCATTTTCGGCATGGTGCGGCGCAGCCAGAAGCAAGGAGCAGTTTGAGTTACCCCCGGTGGACTGCTATAAAGACAGCCAAAACGATGACGTTACAACAATGAAAGGATGTCAGCGACCTATGCAGTGGCGCTCTGTACCCTATTGGGTACCTTCTCTATTTTTCGCAGCGGTGGTTGCCCTGCAAGGCTGTTCTCTGGCCCATGTTGACGACAACCTGCCCTATGGTGTCCTCAATAACAATGACCTGCAGCTGGTCGAAGACGGCCTGCCTACCTATTTGCTGATGGTCGATGGTCTGATCGAAAACTGGCCGAAAAGCGAATCGCTGTTGAGCAGTGGTGCGGACCTTTATGGCGCCTACGCAGGCCTGTTCGTGAAAGAGCCGGAACGTGCCCGCAAGCTCAGCATTAAGGCTCTGGATTACGGTTTCCGTGCCGCCTGTGCCCACGATAAGGATTACTGCGACTTACGTAGCTTGTCTGTCCCTGAATTCGAGGCCCTGCTGGAAGACGCGAACAAAGGTGATGTGCCCGTGTTGTTTTCCTTGGGTGGAGCCTGGGCGGGTTATATCCAGCAAAACACCAATGATTGGAACGCGGTGGCTGAACTGGGCCGGGTAGAAGCCATCATGGAGCGAATTGTTGCGCTGGATGAGCACTATCAGTATGGCCAGGCACACATGTATCTGGGCGTGCTAAACAGCATCTTACCGGCGTCGCTCGGTGGCAACCCTGAACTGGCGAAAACTCATTTTGAACAGGCGGTGCAGTTGGCCGACGGTAAAAACTTGTTGGCCCAGGTGCTTTACGCGGAAAAATATGCGCGTCTGTTGTTTGATCGGGAGCTGCATGACAGCTTGCTCAACGAGGTGCTGGCGGCGGATCCTGATGTCCACGGCCTGACCCTGCAAAATACCTATGCGCAGCAGCAGGCTGAAGCCCTGCTTGCCGACGCGGATGATTATTTCTAGGAGTGTTTATGCTGCGCCTTGCCACGATTCTGATCGTGTTGTTCCCGCTGGTTGCCACCGCTGCGACCACCCTGAAAATTTCCACTCTGTACCCGGATGGCACCACCATTGTTTCTGGGCTAAAAAAAGCCGGTAAAGATATTGCTGCGCAAACCGATGGCCGAGTGAAACTGAAAATTTATCCCGGCGGGGTGATGGGCGATGACCGCGCGGTTGAACGCAAAATCCGTATTGGCCAGCTCCACGGCCTGGTGGCCCAAGGCGGGGCTTTTTCCTCCGCGTACAAAGACAGCCAGATTCTCAATGTCCCGTTGGCTTTTAATAATTACGATGAAGTGGATGCGGTACGCAGTGAACTGGACCCGGTAATTCAAAAGGGCCTGGAAGACGGTGGCTGGGTCAGCTTCGGTTTGCTGGATGGCGGGTTTGCTTATGTGATGTCTGAGCAGCCGGTAAAAAGTATTGCCGATTTGCGTGAACAAAAACTGTGGTTGCCGGCGAATGATGAAGCCTCTGCTAAGGCGGCCAAGGCTTTCGAGCTGTCACCGATTATGCTCAATATTGGCTCTGTGCTGACCTCCCTGCAAACCGGTGCGGTGAATGCTTTTGCTGCGCCCCCTGTCGCGGCGCTGACTCTGCAGTGGTACTCCCGAGTAAACTATCTGACCGACATGCCGCTGCTCTATACCTTTGGCATGCTGGGTATCCACGAAAAGTACTTTAAACGCATCAGCGCGGAAGACCAGAAAGTGGTTCGCGCCATACTGGATGGCACCTTTGACACCCTGAATGCGAAAAGTCGCGAGGAAAACCTAAGCGCTTTTGCCGCTGTTCAACAACAGGGGTTGGAAGTGATCAAACCGAACGAAGAACAGCGCAAGGAATGGCACCGTTATGCCGAGCACGCCACCGCTGAACTGGTGGAAGAGGGCGAAATCAGCCAAGCCATGCTGGATCGGCTTAATGGCATTCTTGCCAAGCAACGCGACGGGCAATGATGGCTGCACTATTACGTAGGGTGCATCGCGCCCTTCATCATATCGAGGACGGCCTTATTGTGGCCGTTCTTTTGTTTATGATTCTGCTGGCTGTGGCGCAAATTGTGTTGCGTAACTTTTTTGGTACCAGCTTGGTATGGATTGAGCCCTTACTGCAGAACGCGGTGCTGTGGATTGGTTTGTTAGGAGCCATGATCGCTTCACGTAATGATGAGCACATTCGCATTGATGTGGCTTCATCGTTATTGCCAGAAAAATATCACCCGTTCCTGACTACATTTGTAGACCTGTTTACCGCCTTTATCTGTTTGTTGGTTGCTTGGTACAGCGTGCAATTCGTGATTGAAGAATATGAGTACGCCACGCCAGCGTTTGCCAGTGTGCCCAGCTGGTTGTTGCAAGCGATTATTCCAGTGGGCTTCTCGGTCATGGCCTTGCGCTATGTGGTGTTGTTTGCGATGGGGTTGATTGGTAAACGGCCGAAGATGCAGGAGCTGACGCCATGATTACAGCGGCGATTATCCTGCTGGTGGTATTGGCGTTAATGGGCGCGCCTTTGTTTGCCATTATTCTTGGCGCGGCAGCACTGGGGTTTTATACCCTAGAGATTGAGTTGGCAGTGCTGCACATCGATATCTATCAGCTCAGCAATTCTGTGGTGCTGATGGCATTGCCATTGTTTACGTTTGCGGGTTTTCTGCTGAGTGAATCGAAAACCGCTGATCGTATGTTGCGGCTAAGCCAAGCCGCCTTCGGCTGGATGCCCGGTGGCATGGCTTTTGTAGCGTTGATTGCCTGTGCTTTTTTTACCGCTTTAACCGGCGGCTCTGGCGTCACTATTGTGGCATTAGGGGCGCTGTTGCTGCCCGCGCTGGTGAAAGGCAATTACCCGGAAAAATTTAGCTTGGGTCTGGTGACCTCTTCAGGGAGTTTGGGCTTGCTATTGGTGCCGTCTGTGCCCCTGTTGATCTACGGCATTATTGCTCAGCAAATGTCTCAGCAATTGGACATGCCCACAGTGGAGATTGTCGATCTGTATCTGGCTGGCCTATTGCCCGCATTGCTGATGATCGTGCTACTTTACGGCTACTGTGTGTGGGCTACCCGCGGCACCGATGTACCCCGGCAGGCGTTTGATTTCCGTGAACTGGTGGATGCGTTATGGCAGGCTCGTTGGGAGCTGCCATTACCATTGGTGGTGCTGGGCGGAATCTTCTCCGGCTTTTTAGTCATTAGTGAGGCGGCGGCGGTGACGGCGCTGTATGTGCTGGTGGCGGAGGTGTTTCTGTATCGGGAAATTTCCCTGCGCAAGCTGCCGACAATTATGCGTGATTCCATGATCATGGTAGGCGGCATATTGTTGATTTTGGCGGTGGCGCAGGCGTTTTCTGACTACTTGGTGTATGCCGGTGTGCCAGAGGAGCTATTTGCTCTAATCCAAACGCATGTGGAAAGCAAAATCACCTTCCTGATCCTGCTTAATATTTTGCTGCTGTTATTGGGCGCGTTACTGGATATTTTTGCGGCGCTGGTGATCATGGTGCCACTGATTTTGCCGGTGGCGTTGCGCTACGGTATTGACCCTGTGCATCTGGGGATTATCTTCGTGGCGAACATGCAGATTGGCTATATCACCCCGCCGGTGGGTATGAATCTGTTTATTGCCAGTTACCGCTTCAAGAAGAAAGTTACGGAGCTGTTCGCGGCAACCATTCCTTTCATGCTGATATTGATTATCGCTTTGTTAATGATTACCTATGTACCGCAGTTGAGCTTGTGGCTGGTGCGCTGATTTAAGCGGCACGTTGAGAGTGAAAAGTTGAAACGCGATCAGATTTTTTGCTGAGGCAGAGGTCAAAGAGGCCGCGCTCATTCTCCGAGCGCGGCCTCTTGCGTTGTTTCTTTGCTGAAAGGCTAGCGGCGTTATTTGCGCAGGGTTTTGACCTGAATGCTTTTGCCTTGCCCTTTCTGGATTTGGAACCATTTGGGATAGGCGCGGATCATGTCACTGAGTTTTTTGTGGCCGAACAGACGGGTGTCAAAGTCGGGTTTACGCTTGCTTAAATGTTGGCCTAGGGTGCCAAGATTCGCCCAATCCTCTTCATCAGAAATATCATCGATAACGTTGGCGATAAGCTGAAGTGGTGGATCCTCTTTATTAACGGGTTCTTCGCAGGATTGGGGTTTGTCGGGCGTATGTTGCGGGGCATGGTCTGAGCGTAATACTTCGGTATAGATAAACTTATCACAAGCGGCCACAAACGGGCCGGGTGTTTTACGCTCCCCGAAACCGTACACGGTCAGTCCTTCTTCCCTTAACCTCGCCGCTAGGCGAGTAAAATCGCTGTCACTTGATACTAGGCAGAAACCAGATAGTTGCTTGCTATAGAGCAGATCCATGGCATCGATGATCATGCTGCAATCGGTAGCATTTTTCCCCTGGGTGTAGGCGAATTGCTGGATAGGCTGTATCGAATGTTTCAGTAGTACGCTTTTCCAACCTCCAAGGTTAGGTTTGGTCCAGTCGCCGTAGATGCGCTTGACACTGGCGGTGCCGAACTTGGCAATCTCTTCGAACAGGCCGTCGACAATCTTGGGCGGTGTGTTGTCTGCATCAATAAGCACGGCCAGAGACGTGGTGGTCAACTGAGAGGAGTGTGTTTCTATGTTTGTGCCTGTCATGGTTCATTCCTTTTGCCTGTTATACGACAACATGATGGATTCGGCACAGTGGTAATATCAAGGAATGATCAAGGCGACAGCGCGTTGGGTGGCAACTTCGCCAACACTAATAAGGTACGAGACCCTTGAGCCGCTACCTGCCTTTCAGTGGCTGATTGGGTGTGAAGCATAGGCTGTTATGTAGCGACAAAAAAACGGCCGTCGGGTAACGGCCTAAGGGGGAAAATACCGGATCTAACAAACCTAAGGTTTATAACCACAGAATGAGTGCAATATGATTGAGTGGCTAAAGAAAAGGGCTTCAACGATAAAGTAACTATAGCGGGGGCTTTCTGAGCAAACCAGGGGGATGGCTCGACCGGTTTAATCAGATTATTTGATCGATAACATCCGGGATCAGATCAGAGGCTTGCGCATGGGGTAGCGGGCTAGGCTGACGCCGTTGCGTTCGGCTTCTTCTTGCCCTTCGCTGGTGAAGCCCATGAAATGGAAGAAGCCGTGGGCGGTGAGGCTGACGTGGGCGGCGAGTTCAGTGATGCCTTCCATCCGGGCGCCGTCTTCCAAGTGTTGGTAGAGTAGAGTGGCGATGCCCTCGCGGCCAGCATTCGGGTGTACGAACAGCATGTTGATGTAGTCGTTGATCCGGTGGGCAAAGCCCACCAGAACGTTATCCCATTCGGCCACTACCGCTTCGCCTTCACTGAGAGCGGAAATCAGGCTCTCATGGCTTTGTGCTCGGCTCCAGGCATCCCGTTGTTGTTGGTCGTATTGATCGGCGGCACTGACCTGAATGGCTTGGCGGAACACTCCCAGCAGTTCGCCCAAGTCGCCACTGTCCATGGGCCGAATCTGAAACGGTCGCAATAGGACCTGTGGGCCGTTACTAGTATTCGCTGTGTCCTGGGCCCTGATTTCGTCCGGAGTGTGCCGTGTCGCCGTGCGGGTAGGTGCAATAGGGTGTTGGTTACGACGGAGCAATTGCTCCAACCATTTTCGAATCATTATGGTGTGTCTTTGTGCGTGTAAGGAGTGGGGGTGTTTGCCTGTTTGATTGCCTTGATTTGAGCACGCAGGGCTTTCAGATATTGGTCTTGCTGGTCCAGCAGTTCGCGGGTGGTTTCTTGCTGGGCTTGCAGATCGTTGGTGCGGGCTTCCAGTTCCTGTTGTTCACGTAGGCGCGCATCGCGTTGTTCTGCGTTTAGCAAATCGGTGTCGTTGGTTGGTGGTTGGGCGATGGCATGGTGGCCTAGGTTGCTCAACGCGAAGATGAAAATCAGCAATACGATACGCACGGAGTTCCCCCGAAACTCAGTGTGGTGAAAAGCCAGCATAGCAAAAAACGGTCGGCAAACGCTACACGCGGTTCGCCCGCTCATGCGGGGCAGGCGCGCACTGCGTCATTGTTTCGTTGCGTACGCAGGCTTCGCTAGGTAACAACGGTAAGCGGCGTCGCTGAAGGTGAGGCGCGAGTGTCGGGTTCGCGTTCTCAGCCTGTCTGTGTCATTGGGTAAATGCGATCTACCATGGTTACAAAAATGCAGAAGGCCGCGCCCGGTGTTTGGATGCGGCCTTCTGGGTTTGGTGCATGCAGAACAGGTTGCCGGCACCATTGCATGCGGTGTGGAGCGTCTCTACTGCATCATCTGTCTCAACACGTAATGGAGGATGCCGCCATTCTTGTAATACTCCACTTCCGCTGCGGTATCCAGGCGAGAGATGGCCGCCACTTTCTGCTCCTTGCCATCGCGACGGAATATCACGGTGATGGTGTCGCCGGGTTTTAGGTTATTGTTCAGGTCTGGAATATCCACCTCTTCCGTGCCGTCCAGGTTGAGCGTTTTGCGGTCAGTACCTTCTGGGAATTGCAGCGGAAGCACGCCCATGCCAATCAGATTGGAGCGATGAATCCGTTCGTAGCTTTCAGCGATGACCGCTTTAGCGCCGAGCAAGTTGGTGCCCTTGGCAGCCCAGTCGCGGCTGGAACCCGTACCGTATTCTTTGCCCGCAACCACCACAGTGGGAATGCCGTCGTTCTGATAGCGCATGGCGGCGCCGTAGATAGAAATTTCCTCGCCTTGAGGAAGGTGTTTTGTAAAGCCACCTTCGATGTCGGGGGTCATTTCGTTGCGGATACGGATGTTGGCGAAGGTCCCGCGCATCATCACTTCGTGATTCCCTCGACGTGATCCATAGGAGTTAAAGTCGATAGGTTCCACATCGTGCCCTTGCAGGTAATGCCCGGCGGGAGAATCCGCTTTGATAGCCCCAGCGGGGGAGATGTGGTCGGTGGTGATGGAATCACCTAACATCGCTAAGATGCGCGCGTTTTTCACTGGCTCTACATCGTCCATCTCGGCGGTGAGTCCGTCGAAGAAGGGCGGGTTCTGAATGTAGGTGGAGCTGCTGTCCCAGTCGTAGGTTTGAGAATCCGGGATAGGCAGGCTCTGCCAGATTTCATCACCTTCGAACACGCTGGCGTACTGGCTACGGAACATGTCGTCGTTGATCTTCACCAGTTCCGCTTGAATTTCATCGGAGCTGGGCCAGATGTCTTTCAGGTAAACCGCGTTACCCTCTTTGTCATTGCCGAGGGGATCGGAAGCCAGGTCAATTTTTACGGTGCCGGCCAAGGCATAAGCCACCACCAATGGCGGAGAAGCTAGCCAGTTGGTGCGCACGCTCTGATGAACCCGGCCTTCGAAGTTACGGTTACCGGAGAGCACAGAGGCCACTACCAGGTCACCGTCGGAAATGGCCTTGTCGATTTCCGGTGGCAGTGGTCCGGAGTTACCGATGCAGGTGGTGCAGCCGTAGCCCACCAAGTCGAAACCGATCTTGTTGAGTGGCTCTTGCAGGCCGGTGACATTTAGATAATCGGTCACGACCTTAGAGCCGGGGGCCAGTGAGGTTTTCACCCAGGGTTTGCGGTTCATGCCTTTCTCGGCGGCTTTTTTTGCTACTAGTCCGGCGGCTAGCATAACGCTGGGGTTGGAGGTGTTGGTGCAGGAGGTGATGGCAGCAATCACCACATCGCCATGGCTTAAATGGTGCTTGTGGCCATCGATGGTGATGGGCACATCTCCGCCGCTGGGTTCGTGGTTGCCCACGGCGGTTTGGCCCCCTTCGCCTTCCAGCTTGCTGATTTCCTCGTCATTGAGTTTGAGCGTGTCGGTGACCACGTCGATGAAGGTGCGTTTGACTGAGGTGAGCGGCACTCGGTCCTGGGGGCGTTTGGGGCCGGCCAGGCTAGGAACCACATCGTTCAGGTCTAGCTCCAGTACGTCCGTGAACTCTGGGTCTGGATCGCTGCTGGAGCGCCACAGGCCTTGTGCCTTGCAGTAGGCCTGCACTAGCGCAATGGTGTCTTCGTCTCGGCCCGTCAGTTTCATGTACTCGATGGTGCGCTCGTCGATGGGGAAGAAGCCGCAGGTAGCGCCATATTCCGGGGCCATGTTGGCGATGGTGGCGCGGTCGGCCAAGGTTAGATCGGCCAGTCCGTCGCCAAAGAATTCCACGAATTTGCCTACTACACCACGCCGGCGCAGCATCTCGGTGACGGTAAGTACTAGGTCAGTAGCGGTGATGCCTTCACGGAGTTTGCCGCTGATTTTGAAGCCGATAACTTCGGGAATCAGCATGGCAATGGGCTGGCCTAGCATAGCGGCTTCAGCTTCGATGCCGCCCACGCCCCAGCCCAGCACGCCCAAGCCGTTGATCATGGTGGTATGGGAGTCGGTGCCCACTAGGGTGTCGGGGTAGGCATAGGTGTTGCCGTCCTCAGATTCGGACGACCACACTCCTTTGGCTAGGTATTCCAAGTTTACTTGGTGGCAGATGCCGGTGCCCGGTGGGACCACGCGGAAGTTGTTGAAGGCTTTCTGACCCCAGCGCAGGAACTGATAACGCTCCCGGTTGCGCTGATACTCGATCTCCACGTTTTCTTCGAAAGCCTGTGGGTTGCCGAACTTGTCTACCATCACCGAATGGTCGATGACCAGATCTACCGGTGTTAACGGGTTAATGCGGCCAGGGTCACCACCGGCCTTCTTAATGGCGTCACGCATGGCGGCTAGGTCCACAACACCGGGTACGCCGGTAAAGTCTTGCATCAGCACTCGGGCAGGGCGGTAATTGATTTCCTTGTCGGAGCGTTTCTGCTCCAGCCAGCGCATTACGGCTTCAATGTCGGCACCGGTGACGCTGTTACCGTCTTCAAAGCGGAGTAGATTCTCGAGAAGGACTTTGAGGGAAAAGGGGAGCTTGCTGAGATCACCCCAGCCTTTGTCGGCGACCGCATTGATATCGAAGTAATGATAAGTCTTGCCGTTGGCTTGCAGCGTTTTTTTGCTGTTAAGGGTGTCCTGGCCAATCCGTGTCACTACACACCTCCTGGGCTCTGATGGGAGTTCCGCGCTGGCGGATAGAATGACCGCCAGAGGGAACACTGGCGCAGGATCAATACAGCATAGCCACAAACCGCGGCACTGGTGACCCTGCGTTATGACGTTAAGTCATTTCATACTACGCCCTTATGGCGGGGACATGAAACGGCTGAGATGAACGTTTCAGGGTTAAAGCCGCCTGTAATGTAAATGCTTGTTGAATAAAGAGGTTTTGGGATTGGCGCGGTCGTTAGCAGGAGCACGGGCAACGCTGAGGAGGCGGAATCGTCATCCGCCGGAAAGACGGCTTTAGCTATTGTCGGTATCTTGCCAGAGTAACCAGAGCCGGGTGTCCAGTTCCAGTTGATGGTAGTCCGGTTCCATATGTGAACACAGTTGATAGAACGCTTTGTTGTGCTCGGTTTCTTTGAAATGAGCCAGCTCGTGAATCACGATCATGCGTAAAAAAGCTTCCGGGGCCGTTTTGAATTGGCTCGCGATACGCAAGCTATTATGGCTGCGCAGTTTGTTACCGTGAATGCGGGTTTGCCGGGTATGCATCCCCAATGCTTGGCTAACCGTTTTCAGCTTGGCGTCGTAATAGGCCTTGCTCAGAGGCGGAGCTTTGCGAAGGTATTGCTGTTTAAGGTTAGTCGCGTATTGGAACAGTGCTTTGTCACCTTGAATATCATGTTTTTCTGGATAGCGTTGATTCAGATACGTTCCCAGTTTTCCCTGATCCAGCAGGACTTGTGCTTGCTGCTGAATTTGAGTGGGATAGCCCGTGATATAACGCAGGGAATTCATGGGCGGATCATCACTTTGTAAGAACGTTGGGGATACGTTGGGCATTAGTGCCAATGCAGTCTTTCAGTCGCATGGGTATGATCGCTGCTCTTTTTGTAATGGACAATCCCATGTCATCACCCTCGGATTCTGATTACCCCCGTAGGGGCAATACGTTCTCTCGGTCTCTGGCGAGCGGTTTTCTGCGCCTAGCGGGGTGGCGGGTAACCAACCCCATGCCGGCGGTGCCCAAGGCGGTGATTATTGGTGGGCCGCATACCTCCAACTGGGATGGTATCTACACCTTAGCAGCGATGATGCAGCTGGGGTTAGATGCCCATGTGATGATCAAGGATAGCGCCTTCAAGGGGCCTTTTGGGACGATGCTGCGCTGGATGGGGGCGTTGCCCATTGCCCGGCATAAGGCGGGCAGTGTCGTTGAGCAGACCGTGGAGCAGTTTAATCGTCACGATAAGTTGGTGATGGTAGTGGCACCAGAGGGCACTCGAGGTGGCGCGGCACAGTGGAAAACTGGCTTTTACCGTATCGCTCAGAAGGCGGGCGTGCCCATTGTGGTAGCCACCGCGGATTATGCTAAAAAAGAAATTACCTTTGCCCGTGTTATCGAACCGTGTGGGGATGTGGAAAAAGACCTAACCGAAATTTTTGAATGCTATGCCGCTATTCACCCGCGTCATCCAGATAAGTTATCCGCGCCGTTGAAAGCCATTCGTGATAGAGAGAAGAGTGTTGGGCGCTAAAGGCTTTATGCCTGTATGTGTTGCCGGAGAGGAGGAGAGCATCGGTTACAGGCGCTAGCGTTGGTGTAGCGGCTGTCTGCCACATTGTTGATCTACTGATCTATCGCGGTGGCTTCGCCACGGGCCAGGATGAGGGTGCCTATCCATCTATAGGTGCATGCATTTATCTGCAGTGCAGGGCTCAAGGTAGAAGAACGGCTCGATTTGCTGATTTTCTGTCGGTGGCCGCCTGTTGAGGCTCTCTTGATAGGGTAAGCTGAAGGCATCTGTAACGTTCAGTCGCTAGACTTTTGATCAATCCGTGAGGGTGTATGGATTACCAGTATTATGAGTTTGCTGCCTTGCTGCTGGCTTCAACATTGGTTGGCATGCTCGCCGTTCGACTCAAACAACCGCTGATTGTGGCTTTTATCCTAGTAGGGATTGTAGTTGGGCCTTCCTTTATGGATGCGCTAAGCGAAGATCAGCATATAGCGTTGCTGGCAGAGGTTGGGGTTACCATTCTGTTGTTTGTGGTTGGCCTAAAGCTGGATATGCACTTGATCCGGCACTTGGGCATGGTGGCCGTGGCCACAGGTCTTGGGCAACTTATTTTCACCATTGTACTGGGTTTTTGTATAGGCATAGGGCTGGGGTTCGACTGGGTAAATGCGCTTTATATCGCGGTTGCACTGACATTCTCCAGCACCATCATTATCGTTAAGCTGCTGTCTGATAAAAAAGAAATAGATTCGCTCCATGGCCGTATTGCCATGGGCTTTTTGATCGTTCAGGACATCGCCGTGGTGCTGGCGATGATGGTGGTCGGAAGCCTGAGTGTTTCTGCAGGCATAGAGATAGAGAAAACGGGTTTTTTGGTGTTGGCAATTATTGCCAAACTAATGGCGGCATTGGCCATCGTCGCCTTGATGATGCGCTATATCCTGCCACGAATAATGGATCTTCTGGCCCGCTCCCCTGAGTTGATGCTGATTTTTGCTATTGCGTGGGGCACCTCTGCGGCTGCGTTAGGGGATATGGTTGGCTTTAGTAAAGAGGTGGGTGCGTTTTTAGCCGGTTTCTCCCTAGCATCGACATCATACCGCGAAGTTATTAATGCCAGGCTAGCGAGCGTTCGGGACTTTTTGTTGTTGTTTTTCTTTATCCATTTGGGCTCGCAGCTTGAGTTTGCCAGTTTGGGGGAAGAGTTAGGTGCTGCGGCCATCTTTTCACTGTTTGTGTTGATCGGTAATCCATTAGTGGTGATGGCGATCATGGGATATATGGGCTATCGGCGGCGTACCGGTTTTCTAGCCGGCCTGACGGTGGCACAAATCAGTGAATTTTCGATTATTTTTATGGCCATGGGAATTAGTTTGGGACATGTGGGTGAGAATACCCTTGGGCTTATTACATTAGTGGGAATTATTACCATAACGTTGTCCACGTACATGATTCTCTACTCCCATACATTGTATGAAAAACTGTCCCCCGTGCTTGGCATTTTTGAGAGAGTTCATCCTTTTCGTGAAGAAAAGGAGCTGGGTAACAATTCTGTTTTGCCGCCTGTTTTGGTGTTTGGTTTAGGGCGATACGGTGGGCGTTTAGTGGAGCGACTTCATGAAAATGGGGTGGAAGTTCTGGCTCTGGATTTTGACCCGGAACTTGTGCGCGTCTACCAGCGGCAGGGTATCCGTGCTAGCTACGCAGATATGGAAAGCCATGAATTTATCGAGCACTTGGACTTGGACGGGGTTAAATGGTTAATCAGCACCGTGCCTGATGTGAATCTGAACTTGGGCTTAATGAAACTGCTGAAAGACACTCGTTTTGCAGGAGAACTAGCCGTCACGGTTCATCATGAATATGACGGTGAGCTGCTCAAAAAAGCGGGAGTGAAGCACGTGCTGAGCCCATACCAAGAGGCGGCAGATTATATGGCACAGCGTGTTAAAGATGCATTGAACTAATTGTTAGAAACAGCTCATACGAAAACTGTCGTCTAATGCCCAAGGCAAGGTTAGGGACTGGAAATCCAGACTATTCATATGTTGACAATGGATGGCATGGCCATCGGGGTCTTGACTGTAGATATAGTCGATGTGAAACACTGGTTTGCCGGCCTCCACGAAAGGTAATAGCCGGTGGCATTCTTGCCATTCGTGACAGGATTCGTTCACTGCAAAATCTACATAGTCGATCAGGTCTGCGACCTGTTCCACGTCGTTTTTCAGTGATACCGCCAGGCCCATGGATTGAGCCTGGTTAAACAAGAAACGATTGTAATCGAGCTGGCTGTCATAGGTGAGGGGAAAGCCGGTTTGGTTGCTGTAACCATCAACGTTGTCTGGGTCTACTCCGTCGCAACCTTTCTCCGCCGCCAGTGTTAGGCGATCCACCATGATGCTGCGGACATTGGTAGAGCGGGTATTCAACCAGCGTTCGCCGGGCCAGTTGTCCAGCTGGCCTCCTTTGTCTGCCGCAGTGAAACGCCCTTCATCTTCTCGCCATTCTTCATAGGTGCCCGCCGAGAAGTAGCAGATTACCTTACGACCGCTGGCCTGCAGGTCAGTGATGACGGATTGCGGGGTGTCGAATAGATCGAGTATATACAGGTCGGCTTGGTAACCGGTATTGGTGGCGCCTTGCAGTTGGATTTGCCAGGTGGTTTCCACTGTTGGCTGGTAACGTGGCTGTGCCACTTCCTGCGGGTCCAGCAGGCTGGTAATCGCGCCTGTTAACAGGCCTAGAGATGTACTCATTTGATACCACACCCATACACGCCATAGTTTCTTGATTATAGGATGGGTTCAGGCAAAAGAATACGGCGTAATCACGTTATTTGTGTAAGTCAGTATGAAAAGATGAACATCCAGGTGCCGTTTATGGAAAGCTGCGCCCTTCGAGCCTTTCAGGCTAGTTCTCTCATTGTTGCCTTTCTCCATAGGCAACCGGCATGCCCTCAAAAATGCGCCTTCTGTGCCCTGAATGAGCACCGATTGCGAATCGGTTTGAGAGACTGAGCATGCAAGGGATGTTCATAGGCTTGCTAAAACTCAATGTCTACGGTGATGGTATCCGTGTAATTACCCGGAGGGGTGGAGGGGGCGGCGGGAATGCGGCCAAATACACTCATCATGATACTGGTGCTAGTGCCAAGCCCCGTGGCCCCTTTGCGATTTGTGGTGCTGTCCCAGGGAATGCTTCTGGCGGCGTCCTGGAACAGACCGTAGCTGACGAACTGGCTGCCGTCGCGCATTCTTCGCGAGCCGCCGGAGGGGTTCAGTCCGTCGCTTAACCCGACCGTAAACGGGCTGGTATTGGTGCAGCGCACATCAATAAACGTGTCACTGTCCGTCTGTGGCAGAGGTGAACTTTGGGTGCCAAAATCCAAATCGTGGGCCGTTATTTGGCACTGGTCAGGGATTTCGATGGTGGCTTCTAGCGTATAGGTGGTGAGGAGTTCGCCGACGGTGTCGCAGGATTGATTGCTCTGTACTCCTCTGACCTGAGAGTTAAGCATGCTGGTGTTGTGTACCTCTGCTAACACCGTGCTAGGTATGGGACTAGGGACAATGCCATAGGCCGTGACCGTGCCACTATTTATTAAGTCAAGCAGGCCGTTAAAATTGACGGGCACGGTGATCGCGTTTGTTGTCGGTTGAATGACTGTACTGCCCAAAGAAGACGTATAAATATTAAAGGGAATAGAGGGCCCGGAGCTGGTTGGTGTCATATTGCGTGGCAAAACGCCTCCGTTGCTATCTGTTCCGACAAAGATACACATATTAAAAGAGCCACCGAGTAAGGCTTCGAGAAGACCTTTTCTGCAAAACCATTGGATGGAAGTGGTAGCAGTGACAACGCCGCCGTCAAAAGGATCTTTGATGCCAAAATCTAAGATCGGTGAATTAGTAATGCTGCATTCTAAAGCGGCTACTTGGGCTACTGGTGCGACAGTAAGCATGACTACCAAGATTAACCGTTTCATTTCGGGCTATCCTTCACCAAGAGGGTGAATGGGGTTCCATTGATTGATGCTGAAAAAGAGGCAACGGTGCTCTCTGCTGGAACGGTTTCAATTGGGAGGAGCAATTCCCTGCCAGGCAGCACATAACCCACAAGGCCCTCTTGGATAACAAACTTCTTATCTTGGTTGGGGGCTTGCCAGTAGGCATTTGATACTCGCGCGTGGGCGGTTCCTGTGTTGCGTATGCGTAGGGTGCCATCCTGGAGCGACACGCTAAGGGTATGATTTTGTTCTGGTGTGCCAACAAATAGCGGCAAGGACATGCGCAGCAGAACTTTGAGGTTGGCTCCTTGATCGGACTCGGTGTCCGGCACTTCACTGATGACCAGACGGTAGCTCTTCTCACTATCGGATGGTTGCGGGTTTTTCTGGATTACTCTGACTAGTTGCTCTTCGTTACCTGGAATAAGGGTCACCGGGGGAGTGATGATCAGATCGTCTTGTTGTAGCAAGCGGTTTTCTCCATCGTCTCCTTGTTCCCAAGCAAAAAGCTGGATTTGGTAAAAGCCGTCTTGGGACGAACCGTTCTTGAGTTTATAGGCGGCATTAGGCTGCGATGGAGACATCTTCATGATTAGGGGCGAAACGGTGAGCTGGCCACACAGCGCAGCAGAAGGTAACAGCGTGAATAGAGAGAGAAATAGCGCCTTGGTAAATATCTTCATGGTACACAGTCCTTTTTAACGCGCTGACGGTGGCAAACATTGATAAGGGCCAAGTCGAGGCAGGGTGCCCGGCTTTGCGGCGAAGTTGAATATCACCGTACATAATTCGCCGTTGCTAATGATGTCTATTTCATTTTTACCTTCGGTTATGCCCTGCAAGAATACCTCCCCATCATAGCCCACAACTGTGGCGTCTGCGTCTGCCAGCAGGGCTTTGGCTCCTGCCGGAACAGGTTTCCCCTGGGCGTTATGAATCACCACAATGGCACTGTTCTGCCGGGCAATGTCAAACCGGGCGGTTACCCCGGTAAGCTCTGCGGGTTTGATGGTTAGCGTCCTGGCACCACTTTGTGCATCCACCGGTAGGTCATCAATATCGATGGCGAGCTCGTTTTCAGTAAAGGGAATGATGTCAGGTAGTAGCAACCTGCCTTTGTGATTGGTTTTGCCGATCACGCGATTCGACTGGCGCACCGGTATGCCGGCATAGCCACCGGTATCGACGATGGCAAAGCTGTTGTTCATGGTGTTCGCGGCGAACAGGTCTTGGTAGTTGGAGACCAGTGAACCACTTAGGCTGGCAAAGCTATTGTTCTCGCCATCCTGACCATACACCCCAGCCTGAATGTCGCCATAGGGAGTCCACCAGCGGCCTCTTGCCTGGCGGGTACCGTTGGCGTCGGGACTATAGGCCAAGTCCCAGCCAAGATCCCAGAAATCCCGCACATGCTGGCGCAATGTGAGCAGTGTTTCGGTTTTTTCGGTTTTTTCGTTGTGGTTAATGCGCGCCCCGGCCTGAATCGGTCGGTCGCTGGGCTTGTCCAGGCGGTAGGTAAAGCCGGCCAGCCAGGTTCTGTCGCTGGAGGCTTCCAGGTTTTGGTTAACGCTCAAGGTCAGTGAAAGTTGCTGCCACAGGCTTCGGCTATGGCCCAGTACTAGAAACCGGGTGTCGGGGCCGTTGAAAAGTCGGGTTTCTAGGTAGCTTACGTTCAGGTTTCCTTGTTGCCCGAAGCTGACGCTGCCGTTCAATTGTGTGCTGCTCTTAATAGGTATGCGCAGGTCGATGCTGTTGGATAAATCTTTGTAGCCACGGGTGCGCTCGGTGTATTGGCCGCTGATACTGTAACGTTGTGTGCGAAATTCATGACCAGCAACCCACTGGTTTCCCTGATCGTCGTTATCGCTGCCGTGGGCAATAGATAGGTTTGATACCCCAAGCAAGCCGGAACGGATCACCATGCCGGCGCCGCCGTTAGTCAATGTGCCGCTGGCGTTCAGGGTGCTTTCCAGGGTCAGAGTGTTGTTGAAACCATAGCGCGCCACACCGGTTGCCACGACCTGGTTGTCATAGTCGTTGGCGCGCTGCCCGTAAAAGCGCCGGGGGGCGCCCAGGCTAGCGGAGTAATCCCAATAGCCCTTCTTCAAAAGTTTTGGGCTGACATAAAAAGGCACGGTTTGCGCGGTTTCTCTTCCTAGTGTATCGGTGGTCACCACTTGCACTTCGCCAAAGCCGGTGACCATAGGCGATGTTTCAACAACAAAAGGGCCTGGCTGCACGGTTTGGTCCGACAGGCGAAGGTCGTTGACGAACACCTCCAGTGCCGAGGGCAGCGTTGCAGAGCCATGGATCTGTGGCAGGGGGAAGGTGATCAAGTCCGGGCGAGAGGAAAAATTTCTGCCGATCTGTACCCCGCCCAAGCGAATTGAGGGCGACCAGGTTAGCGCGTCACTGATGGTGTCGCCCACCATGTAGGTGCGCATGCGGTTCGGGTCTGTATAGCGCCAGTAACTGTCTAGGCGGATGTAATCGCCGTTATCAGGGGCGCTATCACTCCAGCGCACCACCCCGCTGGAGCTGACCACTCCCCAATCATCGAAAGCGCGCAGCTCATGGGCAGCAGAGAGGGTTTGTTCACCGTTATCCAGCCAAGAGCTGTATGCATCGTAATTAATCAGTATACCTTGGCCACGTTGCACCGGTGAGTTAACCAGAGAAAACCCCACTTCCAGCGTTTGTTGGGGAAGCCAATTAGCAGGCACTACCAGGCTGATTTGCTGGGCGCTGTTGTCATAGTGACCAGTAATATTAAGTTGCCCTAGCGTTTGCCATTGCTTGCTGCTTGCTTGGGCGGGAAAGGTGACTCCCTGAGAAGCCAGAGCTTGAGTATCAATGGCCAGCTCCTCACCGTATACCTGTACAGGGAGCATGTAAGCGGTGGGCCGACCGTTGAGGATTAACTGAGGGTAGGCCACATAGGTATTGCCTCCTTGGCCTCTGGCCTGGGCGCGTAATCGGGCAATGTCGGATGGGGAGTACGCGCTGGAAAGGCGGACGACCTGCGATTCATTTGCTGCCCGCTCAAGGGGTGAGCTTTGGGCATGAATGACGGATGAGACGGATAACAGAGCCAGTAATGCCGCGGCCTTAAAGGCTGCGCTAAGCATACAGGCAGGCAGGGGGGAACAGATCCTGTCATCGCTGCTATTCACGGAGAGCCTTTCCTTTCCCCCGCCGCCAAGGGCAGCGGGGAAGAGGCATCAGTAAGTCAGCGTTACGGTGACGGTATCGGTGAGTGCTAGGCCCGTGGCATTGAAGGTGTCAGCGGCATCAATGGTCGGTGTCTGAGCCGGGATGCGACCATAAATATCAATGTTCTGGGAGGCGCCGGTGCCATTGAAAGCAACATCGTCCGTGTCGGTCCAGGCGGTGGTTCTGCCGGAGTCCTGGAAAATTTGATAGCTGACATAGGAGGCGTTGGCAGACTTCATGGCGCGCTCTGTGGCCACAGGGCCATCGCCGAAATTGGCGCCATTTGTCAGGCCGATGGTGAAGTCCGCACCATTGGAGCAAGTCACCGTCACGGAGTTGGCTGCATCAATGTTGCCTGCTACCACGTCGGCATCGGTTTGGTCGCCAAAATCCAGGTCAGTGGTGCTGTCTAGGGTGCAGGACGATTGCAGGTTGAGCAGTACATCAAAGCTATCTGTCAGTTCAGCGGCAGAGGTAATTACTGCGGTGCTCATTAAGGTGGAGCCGAGAGCCAGAGCGGTAAGTGTTTTTTTCATGTTTTTATCCATTGCCAATGAGTCGTTAAGTGACAAATTAATTTTGTGATATATGTCACGCTTTGGGTTTGGTGGTTCGACTTTATGAGCGAGGTTAAAAGCGGTAAATCAATTACAGGTAATGCGGCAGAAATTGGTGATGAATGGGATTCGTTTTCAGCTAAGGGCTTTCTGCAATGTTTCGGGTGCCCTTGCACGCATTGACGATAGGTGTGCTATGGATGGGGTGCCGGTGGTGTGAAAACGCTTGCTGAGCGGAAATCCCCGTGCCGCTTCCGGTTGAGTTAAGAGCCTTCTACTTGCCAGAAGTTGAGTGAGATTGAGCGGGTAGAGAAGAGGGGGATGGAGAAGACGGCAGGCCTGTGAATAGGCCTGCCGCTTTGAAATTTACGGTGCGGTACGAATCACCAGTAAACGCTCCTCAGTCATGTCATTGATGGCCCAACGAATGCCTTCGCGGCCCAGGCCTGAGTCTTTCACGCCGCCGTAGGGCATGTTGTCCACGCGCCAGCTGGGCACATCGCCGATCACCACACCGCCCACTTCCAGTTCGTCCCAGGCTTTGTGGGCTTTGTACAGGTCACGGGTGAAGATGCCGGCTTGCAAGCCAAACTTGGACTCGTTAACGGTGTTCAGCGCTTCGTCGAAATTGCTGAAGCGGCTGATGACGGCAACAGGACCGAAGGCCTCTTCTTCCACGATGTTGCTGCCTTTGGGGGCGTTTTCCAGCAGGGTGGCTTCGAGCATGGCGCCTTCGCGCTTGCCGCCCACTAACAGGGTGGCGCCGGCGTCCACGGCTTCATTAATCCAGTTTTCCAATCGGGTAGCTTCGCCTTCCGAAATCACCGGACCGATGAAGGTTTCTTCATCTTTAGGGTCCCCCATTGTCAGGCTGGCCGTTTTTTCTACCAAACGGGTTTTTAGTTCGTCGTAAATGGCATCGTGAATCAATATGCGTTGTACGCCGATGCAACTTTGCCCGGACTGATAGAAGGCACCGAAAGTAATGCGCTCTACGGCATCGTCCAGATCGGCATCTTCATCCACGATCACCGCCGCGTTGCCGCCCAGTTCCAGAATGACTGGTTTCTTGCCGGCACGGGCTTTCAGGTCCCAGCCCACGTCTGGGCTGCCGGTGAAGCTGAGCAGCTTGAAACGCTCGTCGGTGGTGAACAGGTCGGCGCCTTCACGGTGACAGGGAAGAATGGAGAACGCCCCTTTCGGCAGGTCGGTTTCTGCCAGCACTTCACCAATGATGATGGCGCCAATGGGCGTGCGGCTGGCCGGTTTGAGGACAAAGGGGCAGCCGGCAGCAATGGCCGGCGCCACTTTATGGGCGGCCAGGTTAAGTGGGAAATTGAACGGGGAAATAAAAGAGCACGGGCCAATGGGTACGCGCTTGACCATGCCCCGGTAGCCTTTGGCGCGGGGGGCAATTTCCAGGTTCGGCATTTCGCCATCGATGCGCACAGCTTCTTCGGCGGCGACTCGGAAAGTGTCGATCAGGCGGCCCACTTCGCCACGGGCGTCCTTGATGGGTTTGCCCGCTTCGATGCACAGCGCTAGGGCCAGTTCTTCAAAGCGCTCTTCAAAGCGCTTAACGCAATGGTAGAGAATCGCCTGGCGTTCGTAAGGGGCCAGTTGTGCCATGGGCTTGGTGGCCTTGTCGGCCGCGTCGATGGCCTTGTCGATAGTGGCGGCATCCGCCATGGCGACACGAGTGGCGACGTCACCGCTGTATTTGTCGGTAACATCCAGATCTTGGTTGGCGAACACAGCTTCGTTGGCCAAGTAGTACGGGTAAGCGTCTTTTAACATGTTGGTTCCTTAATGGCGTTGGTGAGGCCATGAGGTTGGGGCAATCTATGATTTGCTAGCATGGGACACGCAACCCACAGGCACGCAAAAGCTTATTGCGTGCTGCGTTGCTCACAACTTGCTGCTGAGTTCGCGGATTTCCCGGTTGAGGATACGGCTGTTGTCACGGTAATCCACCATGCAGTCGATCACGTGTACGCCCCCCTGTTGGTAGCACTCTTCCACCAGCGGGCCCAGGCCGGCAGTGGACTCCACGCGGTGGCCGTTGGCGCCGTAGGCACGGGCATAGGCAACAAAATCCGGGTTCTGGAAGTCCAGGCCGAAGTCTTGGAAGTCCATGTCGTTCTGCTTCCACTTGATCATGCCGTAGCCATCGTCGCGTAAAATCAGCACTACGATGTCGAGCTTCAGGCGTACTGCAGTTTCCAGCTCTTGGCTATTCATCATGAAGCCGCCGTCGCCGACGATGGCCATCACGCGACGGTCCGGGTGTACCATTTTGGCGGCCATGCCAGAAGGAAGGCCGGCGCCCATGGTAGCCAAGGCGTTGTCGAGCAGTACCGTGTTGGGTTTGGTCGCTGGGTAGTTACGGGCAAACCAGATTTTGTACATGCCGTTATCTAGGGTCAGGATCCCGTCTTCCGGCATGATCTTGCGTATCTCGTCCACCAGACGTTGCGGGCGGATCGGGAAGCTATCGTCCTGTATGCCTTCATGGATGTGTTTTTGCAGCGCATCGCGGATACGGTGGAAATCCGAGAAGCTCCAATGTTCTTGGGGGGCCAAGCGTTCTTTAAGCTGCCACAGGCTGTTGGCAATGTCGCCGACCACTTCAATTTGGGGAAAGTAGACCGGGTCTACCTGGGCGGAGTTGAAGTTGATGTGAACCACTTCGGCCCCGCCGGGGCGCATAAAGAAGGGCGGCTTTTCCACCACGTCGTGGCCCACGTTGATGATCAGGTCGGCCTGGTCGATGGCGCGATGCACGAAGTCGCCGGAGGACAAGGCGGTGTTACCCAGGAAGTGTGGGCCGGTTTCATCAACCACGCCTTTACCCATCTGGGTGGTGATCACCGGGATGCCCAGCTTCTCCACGAACTGGCGCAGCATTTTACTGGTCAGCTTACGGTTGGCACCGGCACCGGCCAGCAGCAGCGGTTTGCGAGCGCCCTTAATTGCCTCGATGGCCTTGCAGATGGCCTTGTCTTCAGCGATAGGCCGGCGGGTAGCGCTGGGCTCCGTTACCGGCATGGTGGAGTGTTCGCGGGCAATATCTTCCGGCAGTTCCAGGTGAGTAGCGCCGGGACGCTCTTCTTGGGCCAGGCGGAACGATTCGCGGATACGGGTGGGGATGGAGTCGCCACTGACAACTTGTTTAGTGAACTTGGTGAGTGGGCGCATCATGTCGACCACGTCGATGATTTGGAACTGGCCTTGCTTGCTGGTTTTGATCGGCTTTTGGCCGGTGATCATGACCATGGGCATGGCCCCGAGTTGGGCGTAGGCGGCGGCAGTGACCAAGTTGGTGGCACCGGGACCCAAGGTGGACATACAAACGCCGGCTTTGCCGGTGAGTCGACCATAGGTGGATGCCATGAAGCCGGCAGCTTGTTCGTGGCGGGTGATCACCAGCTCAATGTTGGAGCCGCGCAGGGACTCCAGCAGATCGAGGTTCTCTTCACCGGGAATGGCAAACACATGTTCAACCCCTTCTGCTTCCAGGGCGCGAACGAACAAATCCGATGCTTTCATGACTCTTTGTCTCCAGTTGGTCCCGTTGTTGGCTTGTCGCCTTGCCGGGTTCCACGATGCGTGGCGATAAAATTATCACCGCGTGTGATGCAAAGATGATGCCGCTTTTTCTTTGTTCTGGTGCATATAAGGTGCGCGAAAAAGGTGCGATATCTCTAGGTTCGGCTTCACTATAGCGCGCCGAACAGGCAAGCCGGTATGGGGTTAACGAATCTGTTTGATTGAAAAAGGCGATGAAAGCAGAAGGGGTTTTGGCCTTAGAGACAGCAAGCTTGTTCTCCGCGGTGGAGAAGGGCAGAGTCTGCCCTTAATGAGTGAAGGCTTGTGGGTGGCTAAATGCACCGGCCAGCATTGAGAGAGAGAGCGATGAAGAAAGCTGGGTTGTGGGTTGTGGTGGTGGTGATCGCCTTGCTGATCTTAACCGCGGTAGGGGTCCATCGTTGGTTTAATCCGCCGGCGCCGGCGGCCCAACTGTTCTTCAATGGTACGGTGCTGACCATGGACCCGCAGCAGCCAGTAGCGGATGCGATGCTAGTTAAGCATGGTGAAATCGTTGCGTTGGGTGAGGCCGAAGTGTTGCGTCAGCAGGTCAGCCGCGATGTGATGGTGATCGATTTGGAGGGCGGCACGCTAATGCCCGGGTTTATTGAAGCGCATGGATATTTCCCCGGTGAAGGGTTATCGGCAGTGGCGGTGGATGCTAACAGTCCTCCCATTGGCGATTTACACAGCATAGACACTTTGCTGGAGCGCTTGAGTCTTTTGGCGCAGCGTCGCTCAGAAGGGGTGCTGCTTGCCTACGGTTTTGACCACACGGTTATCGGTGAGCAACGTTACCCCACCCGCTCGGAGTTGGATTCAGTAAGCGAGACGCGACCGATTGTGGTGATGCATCGCTCCGGGCATTTTGGGGTCGTTAATTCCGCCGCGCTGAGCAGTATGGGGATCAAGGAAGATGTCACAGATCCTACCGGTGGTTTTTATGGGCGCGATGAAACCGGGCGGCTCAATGGTTTGCTAGCAGAAGCGGCGTTTTATCCAGTGCGTAGCAAGGCATTGACGTTGGCAAGCATGGACCTTTTGAAGGTGTTGTCCCGGGCATCGCATATCTATCTGTCCCGTGGCATTACTTTTGCGCAGAATGGATTGGCAGACCCGGCAGCGATTCGGGCTTTGGAACCGGCGCTACAGTTCGGGCTGATTCCGCTGCGCTTGAGTCTCTGGCCCAACGCGGAAGCGGAACAACAGCGACAGTCTGGGAAACTCGACATTCCGGAGGGCGATCGTATTCACCTGGGGCCGGTGAAACTGGTCAGCGAGGGTTCGCTGCAAGGCTACAGTGGTTTTTTCGGCGCGCCGTATTATTCGTTGCCGGATGATTCCCCGGAGGACGATTTGGGGGGGGGCGCGTTATCTCAGCAGGCGCTTAATGATCAGGTGCAACAGTTTCATTGCCAGGGCCGGCAGGTGGCCGTGCATGCCAATGGCCATGCCTCCATTGATCAGAGCTTGAATGCTATCGCCGGTGCACGATCGGCCTGCCCGCAGGTGCGAGCGCGGCCGGTGTTGATTCATGTGCAAATGGCCACCCCGGAGCAGCTGCAAAGAATGGTGGCGCTGGATGTGATTCCTTCTTTCTTCAATGTCGATATGTCTTACTGGGGCGATCGCCACCAGGATATTTTCCCGGGGCAGGAGCCGGCACGGCAGGTAAGTCCGCTGGCACAAGCGGCACAAGCCGGCTTGCGCTTTACCCTGCATGCAGATTCCCCAATGGTACCGTTTGAGCCGTTGCAGCTGGTGTGGAACGCGGTTGAATGCAAGACCGCCTCTGGCGCTTTGTTGGGCCCGGAGCAGGCAGTGGACGTGGAGCGGGCGTTGCAAGCGGTGACAGTGGATGCGGCTAAACAGCTTGGGGTGGCCGATCAGGTGGGGCAGTTGCGCCCAGGAATGCGTGCGGACTTGGTTTGGATGGACCGGGATCCACGGGAAGCCATCGGTGACTGGAGGGAGATTCAGGTGCTAGGCACGTGGGTGGGAGGGGTGCGCCGCTACCCGAGCGGGCAGGCGGAGCGGCCAAGGTCAGCCATGTAGCCCCCGTTTGTGCAGAGCGCGGGTGTCGGCGCTCTGCGCAAAGCGCGTTGAATTAGCGCTAGTGCCAAGTTCCTTCTAAATTTTCACATTGATCGAGGAATTCCTCGGCGCTCATTTCTATCGTGTTCGGGTCTAGGTGTGATGCCACTTGCTCTTTCAGTTGCCCGACCACTTTAGACATGACTGTCAGGGTTTCTTCCACCTGCTCAATCGTCTCCAACAGATCTTCGGCTTCTTGCTGGTAATCATCTCTGTCGTCGTAATCGCTCATGCGAAGCCTCCTGCGGTTGGAATGAGCCTTGGTACAGGCTCGTCCCCATGTTGCCAATGATGATGACGTAAAACAAACGGCATTTCCCCGAAACTGCTGAAATTTTGAGCGCTTGTGATGAAAGGTCTCGGGATCTTCGCAAGCGACGCTGCGTTCTTTGGTGGTTGCTTACCTGGGGCTACATCTTCTGCCGTCGTTTGAATTACCATGAGTTTCCGAGGCTCCGTTCAGGCAACAAAATGGCAATCACCACGGTATTTGAGTAGCAAGGGTTAGCTTGAAGAGTTCAAGGTTGAGTCCGTCTTTCGGGCTGCGGATCGTGGACACAGGGGCCTATCACCGTATTCACAGAAGGGAATGTATTTAGTTTTAATATTAAGAAAAGTGATCAATTTTTCGCTATTTGTAAATCGACCCACAGAAGCATTCCTGCTGTTAGAACGCTAAAGCCACTTGGCTTTAATGCGCACCAGCGTGAAAGGGGGAATGCTAGTGGTGAGATGAAAAACGCCTGGCACATTGAGCCAAGAGCGATCAAATGACGGACAAAGCCGACACCACTATTGACGCGTCCAGACATGAGCCACACGTCGATATACGCATGAATGGCCATCCTCCAAAGCAACGGGGAGGAAATCGATCAGTAACATGACCTGCTTGGAGTTAACTCAGTGCCATTCAGGCCAGCCCCCTTAAATTACCGTAGGCCAGGTCAGGGAAGCGGACGCTCCAGAGTAAAGGCACCGCGTAACTCCCCGGCCTGGTACCCCCGGGCTTGGTCCTGCGGATAATGGGTATCCAGTGCCTGCGTCACCTCGGCGGACAGCTGACTGCCATGGCAGGCGAGGCAGGGCCCCTGAACCATGATCGGTTTCATGTATCGCTGCACCGGCTTACCGTCACGGTATTCAGTCTGCAGCACCTCCAGGGAATCCGGCGAGGCTCCGGCATCCAGTTGTGCCTGGAAGGCTTCAAGCTGTTCGCGCTCCCAGGCATCCGGGGCATTATCCGGGTTGCGAATCTTCAGACTGGTGCGGGCCACAGCCCACTGGCTCTGTTCACTCACCTGTTCGGTAATCGGCATGGCGGACAGATTGCACACGTCAATGGCCGCCAGCGGTCCCCCTTCCTTCATGGACGCTATCAATGCCTGTTTGAGTGCCCCGCCCAGAGCCATGCTGGCCTGGCGCGCCTCTTCCCTGTCCGTGAGCGCATCAGCAACGCAAGGGCCAGCCATGAGCATTAACGCCAACCCCGTTACCCGTGTCCGTTTCATCACTGACTCCTTTTTCCAGTTGTCGTCTCGCTTGATTGTTGCCTTGCTGGTGTCGGCCTACATTCAGATTAAAAGTGAGCGATATGATATATATGTAAATATTATAAGAATATATCTTTCGGGAATACGGTCTCCCTTTTATGCTTTTTCTGCAAGCCCGGTCCCCCGCTTTTAATGCAAGGAGAGAGACCAATGGAAGCCCCAGTACAGCAAACCCGCGGCCTGCCGCAGATCAATGAACCGGCCCCCAATTTCAACGCACTGACCACCGATGGCCAGAGAACCCTGGCAGATTATCGTGGTAAGTGGTTGCTGCTATTTTCCCACCCGGCGGACTTTACCCCGGTGTGCACCACCGAATTCATGGCCTTTGCCAAGGCCGCCCCAGAATTTGCCAAGCGCAACTGTGAACTGCTTGGCTTGTCTATCGACAGCATCCACTCGCACATTGCCTGGATACGCAATATCAAACAGAACTTCGGTGTGGAGATCCCTTTCCCGATCATTGAAGACCTGAAGATGGAAGTGGCCAATGCTTACGGAATGATCCATCCGGGCGCAGCGGATACCTCTGCCGTGCGCGCCACCTTTATCATCGACCCCAATGGCATCCTGCGTGCCATGGTTTATTACCCGATGAGTAATGGTCGCTCCATTCCGGAATTCCTGCGCCTGCTAGAAGCACTGCAAACCAGTGATGAAAACGGCATCGCCACCCCGGAAGGTTGGCAGCCAGGAGACAAGGTCATCGTCCCGCCGGCCAAGACGGCGCAAGCGGCCAACGCCCGTGTAGAGTCAGGTGAATACGACTGCAAGGATTTCTACTTCTGCACCAAATCTTTGTAAGCTGAGCAAAACGCCCAGCGCCACCATCCGGTGGCGCTCCTCTTTCCCCTTCTTCCCCTTCATTCAAGCTGAATCGCCAGAATCAGGCTGTCGGAAAATCGAGACTTCTTCATTATTCGCTCCTTGTGCGATCAGAGTAAAAGTCTCTACTCAAAACCTTGATTAATTTTCGGGGGGGGGTTACAGCTAATCGTGGACACAGGCAGTAATGAAGGGGCAAGAGGTGCGCTGTGTAGATTGTGGCGGAGCGTTGCTGAGGTGAAGTGTGAGGGCGTTTAGTTGCGCGTTTGCGGCTGCGAACGATCCTCTAATGGCAAGAAATTGTGAGTTGCCATTAGGGGCATCACTCCACCTCTAATAAAAACAATCACTTAACGATTTCTTGCCATGGGTAAATCGCAGTTCTTGCCATAATAAAAAGCACGGATCGCGCAACTACTTGAATTAGATAGCATAATTCAGAACTTTCAAAGCGTTGAATTGCTGCGCAATAGCACGCTGCGCTGGCGTATAAATATATAGTTTTCAGTATATTTATGGACTATAGCGCGCTTATCTGTGCCTATGGAAGAGTCGAAAGGAGAATTCAGAAATGGGGCCCAGTGAGTAAATTGGGCAATGCTCTGGCCCTGGGTAAAGTGTAGCCTTGATCCAGCACCAAGCTGGAGGATTACTACAGTCTAGGGAACGGGTGGCGATTCACCTGCCAAGTCTATGGCAGTCAGGGGCGTCATCGATAACCCTAGGTAATCTAGGTGTTGATTGGTCGGTAATTGACTAATGAACGTTGTTCTATATTGTTCAAGGTAACAATAATGGGGCGCCTGCAATGGGCGTAACAGGAAGGGAGGGAGCATGGCTAGGAAGCCGAGCGGCCTGAGGACGGCTATTAAAGTCGGCAAGGCTATAGATAGAGCATCAAAGAATGCCGAGAGAGACCGGCAACGACGTATCAAAGCCCGCGAACGCGAGGAGCAGGCATCCATCCGCAGGGCCGAACAGGCCGAACGCGCCAGAATCCGTGCCGAGAAGCAGGCGATCAAGGACGAGGTAGAGTACGCCAAAGAACTCTACCAGGATCGTGTGGAAGAGCGCCGGATCATCAAAGAAGAAATCATTAACGAATATATGAGGTAGCACATGACCATCGAGATCATGGCCGTGCTCGCGGGCGTCTATCTAGTCTCTATCCTTGTTACCTTCTTTGTGACCAAGAAGTTAGGTGACAGCAAAATTAAGCAATTCAACACCCTTAGAGCTGCTGTTGAGGCCGCGAAAGAGAAATCCAAGCAGGCAGAGTCCGATCTCCAGGTGATGAACACCAAAGTCCAGGCTTCGCAGGCTGAATTCAATAGCCTGGATCTCGCTTCAAAGGATCTGCAGGATCTCAGAGCCAACGCGAACACTATCGCGGAGAAGCTAAAGGCAGATTCCTTGGCTCTTGAAGAACTCAAGACCGTGTTAGCTCAAAGAGAGGCGGAAACCGTAGAGCGGGAGGAAGCGCTGCAATCCGTTCTGGCAAAAATCGATCTTTACTCTCGGGTTGATTATTTTGTTGCCTATGGTCACTTCGAGACGCCAGATTATCTGTATGAGACCAGTGAAAGATTTGCTGCTGAGATAAAGTCCCTCAGGGATAAGCAAAAGGCGATGATCAAGGACGGCAGTGCGTTTACACAGGAAGGCCAGGTAAGCCTGACGGGAGATCCAAGGGTAGACAAGAAGATCATCGATGGGCAAATGAAGCTCCTGATGAGAGCCTTCAATATTGAGAGTGACCTTCTAATCGCAAAGGTTTCCCCGTCAAACTTTGACCGAACATTGGGCAGGATTGAGAAGCTGGCTAATGACCTGGAGAAGCTGGTAGCCAGTCTCCGATGCGGGATTAGCATTGATTACGTCACGGCAAAGTACGAAGAATGCGGCGTTCAGTACCAGTTCATCCTCAAGAAGAAGGAGGAGCAGGAAGAGCAGCGCTTAATCCGGGAGCAGATGCGGGAGGAAGCCCGGGCAGAGAAGGAATTCAAAGATGCCCTAGCTGCAGCAGAGAAAGAAGAAAAAATGTACCAGAACTTGCTCGATAAGGCGCGGGAGGAGCTTGATAAGGTGTCAGAGGAAGAGCGAGCTCTAGCTGAAGCGAAGATTGCAGGGCTCCAGGCTCAACTGGAAGAGGCCGAGGCTAGAGGTGAGCGAGCCAAGAGTCTGGCTGAGCAAACCCGTCGTGGTCATGTCTACGTGATCAGCAATATTGGGTCGTTTGGTGAAAATGTGTACAAAATTGGCATGACCCGCCGGCTAGACCCTATGGATAGGGTTAAAGAGTTAGGGGACGCCAGTGTCCCATTTTCATTCGATGTCCACGCCATCATCTTTGCGGATGATGCGCCAGCCCTAGAAACCGCGTTGCATCGTGAGTTCAGCCACCACCGGGTCAATGCTGTAAATCTGAGGAAAGAGTTCTTTAGAGTTGGTTTGCCGGATATTAAAAATGCTGTTGTAAAGTTGACTGACAACGAGGCAGAGTTCACTACGACAATCGCCGCTGATGAGTATTTTGAAACACAAAGGCTGCAAGAAATCGTATGCTCTTGATTAACTAAGAAGGACTTGTTATGAATTCACCGATTAAAAAAAGATTAACAAGAGTTTTTGTTGCTGCTGCAGCTGTTGCTGGAATTATTCAAGATCTATTCATTGGTCTCAGTGACGGTGTCCCATATGTTTGGATGGTGTTTGCTTTTGCTGCGGTAATGGCGCTAGCGGTAAGGATGATTCCGTCTGTTTCCCAAAGAATGAAATCCATTTTTTCTGAGGCATGGTTTTCACCATTATTTATCTTCTTATTGGTTGCCATGATTGGGACTATGACTACTGGATACTATTCCAGGGTTTCGTGGTCTGATACTGGGGGTGACAATGACAATAAAGGATCCGGTTTTATCGTCTCTCACTCAGAAGATATTCTTTATAATCTTGGTGTTTTAGATAAGAAATTAACTGACACTCAAAAGACTGTTGAAGAAACAAATAAGAATGTTAAATCTTTAGAGAAAACTCAGCTTGATATGCTGAGATATCATTCTCTAATAGGAAATATAAGTAACGAGGATAATTATGAAGAGATTCTCGGTGCTTATTGGGAAAGAGGAAGGGTGACACCAAATCATAATTCCCTTATTTATGGAAAATTTTATGGTGCTCCGAACTTTACGTTGAATCTTGAAAATGTTCCTTACTGGGTTTATGCGATTGAGGATAGGTCAGTGTCTGCCCAGGAGATGAAAAAATACTTTGATTTTTATCATGATAAAGGATATTTGAACGTAAAAGATTTTAAGTCGAATGCCTATCGGGCTAATGATTTTTACTCTTCTAGAAGATATGACAATGGTTGTGAAATTAATTATGCGGGATCAGTCTTGCCCACCCATTGCTTAAAGACTGGATATATTAGGTGGTATAAAGACGTAGATATGGTGGGAGGCCTTACTCCTCTTATATACGCAATTGTTGTGGGTGGCAGAGAGAAGCTGGATGTGGTGGTTGACATGGGGGTTGATGTTCATGAGAGCGACGCCTCCGGTTATAGGCCTATTGATTATGCGTTGCTGTCAGGCAATGCTTATGCAATTGAGAAATTAATCAAATTAGGCGTTGATTCAGGGCAGCAATCCTCCGTAATTTGTGCATTTTCTCTGCTTGCAGATATTGTTTCCAATGGTACTAATGTCGCATTAATGGCTGAAGCAGATTTTTGTAAAAAATACACACCAAAACTAGAAGAAAAATATTTTTCTGTTTTTGAGAAGGCTGCCACGATTTATCAAAGGCAGCTCGAGAGCGAGATTGACGCTAGTGTAAAAGAGTATGAAGACAGGTATGGAGCGTTTGAATCTAAAGCTTGGCGGGACTCTTATGCATCGACTCAAGGAATTGAACAAAAAAGAAAGATTAAAGATGTCGATGAATTGTTGAGGTGGCTTCGCTGAATTTTTAATTGAATAAATATAAGCCGTATATTGTGGTGCTTTCGGTAGCTCAGCCGCAACTTACTCCCTAGGCTAGCCCTAGGGAGTGTTAAAGTTTTTTGTGCAAAGACGGTTGCAGTTGCTGACTCATGGCGTGTTGCCATGTGATTTGCATCTGTTGCGTACATTCCATCTGAATCGCCACCAGTTTGCTAGACACCTTTCAGCCATCCAAAATGGCAATCAGAGAGGTATCCATGAGCAGCAAGCGCTATCCCGAAGAATTCAAGATTGAGGCGGTTCGTCAGGTGACCGATCGTGGTCACAGTGTGGCCCAAGTGGCTGATCGACTCGGCGTCACCACCCACAGTCTGTACGCCTGGATCAGGAAGTTCGGCCCGGATTCCGAGCAGCATCAGGCCAATGCAGATGACCAATCCGAGATCCGCCGACTCCAGAAAGAGCTCAAGCGCGTTACCGAAGAGCGAGACATCCTAAAAAAAGCCGCGGCGTACTTCGCCAGTCAGTCCGATTGAGGTACGCCTTCATTCAGGAGCACAGCGAGCGGTGGCCAATCCGCTCACTGTGTTCTCTGTTGGACGTTCACCCCAGTGGCTTTTACGCCTGGCAGAGACAGCCTCGTTCAGCTCGTGCAATCGAGGACGAGCGCCTGTCCGGTCTGATCAAGCAGTTCTGGCTGGAATCCGGAGCCGTGTATGGCTACCGGAAAATCCATACTGATCTACGCGAGTATGGCGAGCAATGCGGGCCCAATCGAGTCCACCGGCTGATGCGCCACGCGGGAATACGAGCGCAGGTGGGTTATCGTAAGCCACGCCATAGGGCTGGGGAGCTACACAAGGTGACACCGAATATCCTGCAGCGGCAGTTCAATCCGCAAGCGCCGAACGAGAGCTGGGTAACGGATATTACCTATATCCGCACACATGAAGGCTGGTTGTATCTGGCGGTTGTTCTGGATCTGTTCTCAAGACGGGTGATCGGTTGGTCAATGCAATCCAGGATAACCAAGGAGCTAGCGCTGGATGCACTTTTGATGGCTGTCTGGCGTCGCAAGCCTGAGGGCAAAGTGATTGTGCACTCCGACCAAGGCAGCCAATACACCAGCCACGACTGGGACTCGTTTCTGAAGGCGCACGACCTGGAGGGCAGCATGAGTCGGCGCGGTAACTGCCACGACAATGCTGTTGCTGAGAGCTTCTTCCAGCTGTTGAAGAGGGAGAGGATAAAGCGAAAGATCTACAGCAGCCGGGACGCTGCCCGAGCAGATATTTTTGATTATATCGAGATGTTCTATAACAACCGGCGACGCCATAGTTCTAATGAGCAGTTGTCGCCGGTAGAGTATGAAAAGCGTCACCAAGAACGGCTGAGAAGTGTCTAGAGAACTGGTGGCGATTCAAAGCACAGATATCGCAACTACTTGAATTAGATAGCATAACTCAGAACTTCCAAAGCGCTGAATAGCTGCGCAATAGCACGCTTTGCTGGCGTATAAATATATAGTTTTCAGTATATTTATGGACTATACCGCGCTTATCAGTGCCTATGGAAGAGTCGAAAGGTGTATTCCGAAATGGGGCCCAGTGAGTAAATTGGGCAATGCTCTGGTCTTGGGTAAAGTGTAGCCTTGACCCAGGATTAAGCTGGTGGCTTGCTGCTTGAATCTAGGGGTAAGGGAGAGCCGTTTCTTGTGGTCTGACACCTCGATTAGGTAGTGCTTGACCGCCTTCGTTGGTGTCCGGAATCATGTAGCACACTACATAGGCTATTAACTGTCCCTATCTATGAAAGTTGTAACCTGGAATTGTAATGGGGCACTTAGGCTGAAGCTTGCAGAAGCAGATAGCTTGCAGGCTGATGTTCTGGTGGTTCAGGAGTGTGAAGATCCTGCACGATCGACCCCTGCATATAGAGAGTGGGCCGGTTCTTATCTGTGGCTGGGCGAGTCAAAAAATCGTGGCATTGGCATCTTTCCCCGAAACGGTCACCGAGTTGAGAAGTTAGATTGGAGTGGCAGTTTTTCCGTCCCTGGGCTGTTCAGCAAAAGTGAAACACTGAGTTGGGTTACGGAAGATCTCAGGCTTTTTCTCCCGTTCACTATCAACAGAGATTTCACTTTGCTGTCCGTCTGGACGAAGGGGCGCAATGAGGAGGTATTTGGCTACATGGGGCAATTCTGGAAGTATCTCCAGATTCACCGTGAGGATCTTAACCGGTCAAAGACAATCATCCTCGGCGATTTTAATAGCAATGTGCGCTGGGATAAGCCGGATCGCTGGTGGAACCACTCGGATGTAGTTGCTGAGCTCCAGGAGATGGGCTTCAAGAGTCAGTATCACCGAGTATTTAAGGAGGAACAAGGAAATGAAAGCTGCCCAACATTTTTCATGCAGCGAAACCGCGATAAGCCTTACCACATTGATTACGTATTTACCTCGTCAGATTTTTCCGAAGAATGTAATTTACAGGTTGGTCAGCACGACGAGTGGATCTCAATAAGTGACCACGTGCCGTTGACGTTGAGCATCAAAAGTTAATAAGGAAATAAAATCCGTTACGGGATTTGGTCGCCATCGGACGCTCTTTTTAGGTCGTCGTTTATTGATGGCGTTAGGCTACAAAGAAAGGATCGTGCAGATGGAAACGGTAGATTTGCCGAAATTTAATGAAACTTTTGGCCCAATTCTCCAAGTTCTTTCAGATGGACAGGTTTTGAAAGGCAGGGAGCTTATTCGCGTAGTTGAGGAGCGCTTTTACAGCGATTTGCCAGTAGAACTGCTGCAAAGAACCACCAAGAATGGCGAGCGATTGATTGAAAATCGAATTGCTTGGGGAAAGTCGTACTTAAAGAAGGGTGGGTTGGTTCACTATCCACAGCGCGGTCAAGTTCAGATAACGGAAAAGGGTAAAGTTTCTGCTTCTCAGGGGGTCGGGCTTGAGCAGTTGCATTCAAACGTATTCTCATTTTATGAGCCTGAAAACAGTAGCCGCATAGGTTTTTCAGCTGCAGCAGGAGAGGATAGCCCACAAGATCTCATTGATGCTGGCTTCGAAAAAATAGAAGCTGACGTTAAAGGTGAATTACTGGCCAAGCTCAAAGAGGTCGACCCATATAGATTTGAAACAATCATCTTAATGCTGCTAAAAAAAATGGGGTATGGAGATTTTATTGAAACAGCTAAATCGGGAGATGGTGGGATTGATGGAATCATTAACGAGGATCAGTTAGGCCTTGAAAAAATCTTTATTCAAGCTAAGCGATTTACCCAAAATAAGGTTCGTGAAACCGATATTAGAAATTTTATTGGAGCGATGAGTGGGGATACCCGCAAAGGCATTTTTGTAACCACTTCTTCTTTCGACCAAAAGGCGGTTAAGAAAGCACATGATGCCCACCACACGATCGTTTTATTGGATGGAGAAGGGTTAGTGGATTTGATGCACAAGTTCAATGTTGGTGTGCAGATCAAAAACTCATATGAGGTTAAGGCTGTTGATAGTGATTTTTTTGAATATGAGGATATGTAGCCTCACCATTTGTAGCGTTCGGCAGCTAAATGGGGATGGGTTCGGGTTAACTTTGAATCGTCATAATCTCCCTGGGTTTCTTCTGGCAATGCAAAATTTTAATCATCGAGCTGTTCATGCTTAGCAAGCATTAACCCGAAGAGTTCAAGATTGAGTCACCCCTTGAGTGGTGATTTTTCGGTTTAGTGCGATCCTCTAATGGCAAGAAATCTGTAAGTCCCTGATATAAAAAGAGGGCACGTTACCGTCTAATGGCAAACGTGCCCTCTCTAATGGCCTCAGATCCCTTCTAGCAAAAACAACCACTTAGAAAATTCTTGCCACATGTAAATCGCAGTTCTTGCCATGACAAAAAACAAAAACTATATAACTGGTTGAAAATAATAGGATAAATTTGTTCTTTTAAGAGCGCTTCCCATTGTGCAGGGGCACCATTCCAGACATCGAAGTATAAGATTTTTCGTATATTTTGTGGACTATACCCCGCTGTACCCGGCCCATGGAAGAGGCGAAAATGGAACTATCAAGAAAGGATCTCTACGACCTGGTTTGGTCAATGCCGATGACCAAGGTTGGTGAAAAATTAGGCGTTTCAGATGTGGCTATCAGGAAGATCTGCGGCAAGATGAATATTCCACGTCCTCCTCAGGGTTACTGGTTGTCTGAGAGGCTCCAGAAGCGGCCCAGGCCGGCACTCCCTAAATTTGATGGGTGTGACCAAATTCTGATCAGTCCGCCTGTTCCTCAAGCAGTACCAGAAGAGGCGCCTCCCCAGCTGACAGATGATGTTCTGGCTCTTGTTGCTAAGGGGCTTCGAAAAACAGTTACATCTGATGCAGGAGAGGCAAAGCGACTGCTTAAATCTGGCTTTGTGGATCGATATGGCTTCCTCAGAACTAGAAAGAGTCTTCCGATCCCTGTCATCGTAACGAAGGAGACGCTGCAGAGAGCGCTGTTGTTGGCCGACTGGCTCATACAAATGGCGGGCATACAAGGGTTTAACCGAGCGGAACAGCGACATGGTTATGGGCGTGATTATGAGATCGCCCTTGAGAAAGATGGTATTAGCGTCAGCATTCAGATCAAAGAGCGCGTGATTCGTAGAGAAGTGCCTGTCGCAGAACGAAAGTATGACTATGGCGAAAAATATAGATATGAACAGGCAGGTGAGCTTGCGGTCACCTTCGAATGCGGATGGGAGAGCAAAAGATCAATCAAAGACAAGGGTGATAGCAGCGTAGAGAATCGGTTGGGAGATATGGCTGTAGCGCTAAACACCTGCTTTCAGGTCGCCGTTGAAAAGAAGAAGCGGGAATTAATTAAAGCGCGGGAAAGAGAAATCCAGCTTCGAAACGATCACCGGGAAGTATGGATTCAAGAGCTCGAGACTAAGCGCCTTGAAAACTTCCAGTTGATGAGAGATGAACTTGAGAAGAATCGCTCGGATCGTGATTTTATCGATTCTGTCAGTGGTGTAGAGCACGTCGAGTGGTTGGATTGGGTAAGAAGTAAGCTGGTAGTCCCGGATCAGCACATCGTAGACAGCTATTCGATTTCAGATAGAGATATTTGCATTTCAATAGATCGCCTCAAGGAGGCCGACGCGAGTGATGATAGCTTCGACTGGCCTAAGCCTAACCCTTTAAGAGGCTATTACTGATCTTGGGCAGAATCAGGGTGTTAATAGACTGTTTGCAATGACAGTGCTGATCATATATACAGTTATTGTGTGCTTTGAATTATGTGAGGTTGCAGGCATGGCCAAATCTACCCGAAACTCTGGCAAGTCATGGTCTGAGAATGATGTTAAAGAACTCAGCAAGCTTGCGAAGGGCAATACCCCTACACGTGTAATCAGCTTGAAATTGGGCAGGAGCGAGTCTGCTGTTCAAAGTAAAGCAAGCGAAAAGAACATTTCGCTGAAGCCGACTAATCAATCGCCTTACAATCGGCGGAATAATGACTAATTAGAGAGAGTAATGGATATTGATTATTCGTCTTTGTGCACAGTGATGGTCATCATCTGACAGTCGCTCTCGACAGAGGAGGGCTAAGTTGTCAGTTGGTTCTTGATTTTCCTTATGATCTATAAGTCTCATGGCGTGGTAGCCATCAATGCCTCTTCAAGCGGTAGCTTCAGAATCTATTTCTATAAGTAGGTATTCTTGCTCCAGTGCCATTCCTAACTCTATTTGCCATTCTATGAAATTACTTAATCTGCCGGGCTCTGCCCGAAGCTCCTCAAGGGCTGCCTTGTAAGCCTTCTGGTCTCGCCAGAGCTTCTCGTTACCGTAACGTTTGAGGGTGCTTTGGTCGGCCTGTTCCGGTAGGTAGAGCTCGACCTGGATCGTTGGTGATAGAGCGGCCCTCAGGCTAAGGAAATTGTTGTAACCAACTGGGTCATAATCTGGGAGCATGACGATTTTTACGCAGCCAGACTCGGCCAGAAAGCCCTTCATCCGATCACTCACGAACCCTGCATAATAGAGCCAGTGGCCTGGGGGGAAACGGCCCGCAATCTTTTCGATGTAAAGCCAAATTTCCAGGTTTTCAACCAAATAGACGGTGTCGTCCAGCTTCAAGGGGGAAGGCTGGCCATCCTCCATAATGTGAACTGTCGGAGCAAAATTTGGTGACCGGCGAATGTGGAGGGCCCACCTCTGGATCTTAGCGCCGGACTTGCTGTTTCGCCGCGCTCGAACGCTTTCTGCTCGTGATGGGTTGGGTAGAGGACTCTCTGTTTCAGACCAAGCTGGCCAGTGAGTGTCCAGATATTGCTTCAGAGTGTTCGGCCGTGTGACGCGAATAACCTGCCCAGCGCCCCTGCGCTCCTTACGAACACAGTCTCCCCATTCGCTTGATGAGAGAACCTTACGGGCGCTGGCAGAAATCTCTGATGCCGGCAAAGCCTTGTTCTCTGCCTGCATAAGCTTGGCCATGGCCCGAAGAAGTGGGGTCATCACTCATCTCCTTCGCCAAAAAAGTCCTGTTGCTCATCGTTATCCTCAAGTGGGTCGTTTGTAATCCAGTCTTGAGTGGTGAACATGATCCCGTCGCCGGTGCGAGCATGCTGAATATCGATGATATAGCGCGTTACCTCGGATGCTTGGACTGAGGCGAAGACAGGAATGAAACCCAGTTCGCGGCACACGTTGATCAGAGATTCCTGGTTGGTGCTGTCGATGGCACCAGCTTCATCCACATAGAAGGGCAGGTACCGGCTTTCAAACATCTTGGCATCCATCAGGTGTCGGATCAGGTAGATGTTGATGAGCACTTTAATGGTCATGGTTGACCCATTACTGGCCATCTCATCCAAGTCGGAGGCCTCATTCTTCTTGCCGTTGACATCAACCAGCACAAACGAAAGCTCAAACAGGTCTTCCAGTAGCAGGTCTCCACCTTTGTCATCAACAAAGGCACCCAGCGTCCGGTTGGCGTCGTTTGCCACCACCACATTCATGTCCTCTTCCCGGGCAGCACTGCGGAGCAGGTCTCCGGTCATCTGGTCATCATTGCTCGCGGAGGACTCGATAAGGTGGTAGATGGCATCGATCTGCTTCTGATATGGCCGCAGCTCAATCTTGAACTGCTGAAGATTCGACACCTTCTTCTTGTTAATGCTTCGGTTCAACTCGCTCATCGCACTTTCCAGACGCAGCCAGTTGTCGTAAATGTCCTTCAGGCGGCTGGAGATCTTCGTGATGGCGATTTGATTGAGGCGAATCAGCATTTCCTGCTTTTCGGGCAGGGCGCTGTGATCATCGATCACCTGCTCAATTCGCTCCTCCAGGGTCTCCAGGCTCGCGTGCTTGCTGTACACCTGCAGGATTTCACGATCCGCTGAGTTCAAGTCATTCAGGATGTTGCAGAAAGTCGCGTAAACACTGGTGGCATGGCCCACGGCTGCGGCGATGTCCAAATTCATATCCACATAGCTACCATCGAGATCACGAAGGGTTTTGGTGGTCATGATCTCGTGCGCCATGAAGGTCTTGATCGCCTGCTGATCATCGTTGTGCTTGATCATCTTCTGCTGGCCCTGTGTCTGCCGGGACTCCAGTTGACGCAATTCGTCCACCAGGCCATTCATGATCTTGTTGACCTCATCCAGCTTGGCTTCGGCCTCGGCAATCTCTGTGGTTCGCTGATCCAGGCCTTTCTTTAAATCACAATAGCGGCGGAAATTAATCAGATCCTTGTTCGCGCTGTAGATTTCTTCATTGAGGCGCTTGATCTCACGCTCGGACTTGGCCTTATTCTCTGCCGCATCCAGCTCCTTTTTCAGCTTGATCAGGGAAAGGTCAATCCGATTAATGTCCCGTTTGAGGTCTTCCTCTGTTTCGCCCAGGTTAATTCCTGACACCCCAGAAAGAGGTACCGAGAACCCCTTTGCAGAGAGACGGCCATCAGAGAACTCCCCCTGGCGTTCTTCAATCCAGCGCTTGAGCTGGTTGGCATCCCCCTCAACGGTATCAATGTCGAGCGACAAGATCTCTGGGTTGATGACCCGAGAAGCCTCTTCAAGCACCTCTGGGGCCAGGCCAATTTTGTCCATAATCCGCTGGGAGGAGGTGAGCGCGGCCAGGGCCTTGCTGCGCTGCTCTCTCAGCTTCTCCTGTCGGAGGAGATCAGTCCGGATTTGATCAGGGGTATTGTGACTCGCGCCCTTTAGGGCTTCATTCAATTCCGCCAGCCGCCGCTGATAATCCTCAATCTCGCCAGTAATGGCTTCCTCGGAGGTCAGGGCGAACTCACGATCGGCATTTTCATACTCGTCTTGTTCATCCTGCAACCGACGCAACGCCACCATCAATTCGTCCCGGGCCTGCCTCCGATCCTTATTGCGACTATCGACCAGTTCGAGATCATTTTTAGCGGCCTGAATCTCATTACGGATCAGCTCGGCCTCGCCCTCGGCACGCTCACGAAATGCCATGGCTGTTTGGGCAATGGTGGCCCGGGCCTCTTCGAGCTCATCGCGAGTTGTGCGGTAATAGGACAAGCGATCACTGTACCGCTCAAGGTTCTTCTCCAGACTCTTGAGGGTTACGATCTCGTCTTTCAGCAAGTCATGCTCACGGAAGGCGAGTGAGACCTCCTCACGATAATTGAATTTTTTGGTGTCGGTGAGGGTGTCAGAGAAGACGTCCAGGATCAGCCGCTTAATGTCACGCTCTCGCATGTCATTGAGCGTAATCAGGTTCTTGTAGATCCTCTTGAAGATGCTATAGCGCTTTTCGCCAGCATTACGCAGGGGTACCAGGGACAGATCATGCTTAACCGGGGTTTTGATGTACTCACCAGAAAGTACCTGGCGGGCCTCATCCCGATTGATTTTGTGGACGCGAGTAGTTTGCTCAAGACGCGCCATGGCCTCCTCATAGGTGAGCACACGGCCGTTATCGATAAAGAATTCGTCCTGGAAGCCTGTCTTGGCCACGAATAGCTGGTACTCATAACCATACCCAGGGCCCTTGCCGTAGGCCCCAAAAAGGAAAACCCCCTCATTTGTGATCAATTCAGCAACGATGTAGCTGCTGTCGGTCTTGAAATAGAACTCCCGGCTCTTGGCCGCATCATACTTCCCGAAATTCATCTCGTTCGTGCTCTTGAACAGCAGGAACTGCAGGGAATTAATCGCCTGGCTCTTGCCCATGTTGTTGTTGCCACAGACGGAAAGGGCAGCATCCATGGGGAAGATGCCATACCGGTAGTCGCCGGAGTTGATCAGGGCATAACGGCGAATGCCGAAGCTCAGGGATTTATTCTTCAATGATAACCTCTGCATCCATACTTTCTTGCTCACGCTGTTGCTGGGACAGCTTTTCACAAACATCCAGGTAGAACCGCATGGAAGGTGTCAGCTCGTATCCCTTGCCATTGGCTGACTCGATCTTCTCGGATACAAAGCCGTAAGTGCTCATTTTTTTGAATGCTGAATCTAGCGACTCCATATCCAGTATGTCTACAGAGGCCAGATGATCCGGGTACCGGTCAAGAAGGGTCTCCATGTCGTGCTCAGTAATCATTTTCGAGTGATCAATCATCGTGATGATGTCCAAGCCAACGCTGGCCAGAACTTCTACCAGGCAGAACGCCAGTACTGCGAACTGTCGGGATCGGCCGGACAACTGGGATGGCTGGCCAACTTCGGGGGCTTCCAGGTAGTAGAACCCCGCGTGGTGATGTTCCAGACTATGGCCGGTCATTCGAAAGAGGAACTTGTAGCCTTCTTCCGCATTATTCAGTTCCTGGAAGAACCTGTGGTCTCGTGTAGAAATGAAATAGCCGGCTCGCAATGAGTCATAGATCTGGGTGGCATTCGGCATAGCTTCTGCTACTGATTGCAGAACCCGGATAATGGCATCGTCATTGGTGGTCACATTGCTCATTGCAGTCCTCTACGTGTCATTCCAATAACACGGTGTCCAAATATGTAGCGTTCCCTGTCACCAGTAATTTCTCTGTCCTGCAACCGGGGGTCGTGGCGAATCTTCATGGTGGCGCTCAGGGCCTCCACCAGATTGGCCTCTGGGAAATGTTCCTGAATCCAAGCCATCACATCGTCTACAGGCCCAGCAGCACCTAATTTTCGAAGGATCTTCTGCACCGGGACGACCTTGCGAGCGCGTGACTCCGATCGCTCTTCTAGGGAAGGAAGCCGGTTCTCCACCCTTGGCTTGCTCGGATCCAGATTAAACAAGAAGGCAACCAGCGCATCACTGCGATCTGGCCGGCTATCCTTGTTACCTGACTTGATGGCAAGCCCCCAATCAATGACCTTCTGATTGGCGGATGATTTACTCTGAATAGAGGGCTCAAGAGCTTTCAGTGCCAAGTTGGCGCCCCGGGTGATATTAGTGTTGAGCCGCGCCTGCTTCACAAGTGGGTAAAGAATTCTCTCCATGTCCGCCAGTACTTGGGGGAGAGCGTCCCGAAAATCCAAAAGACGGTACACCACCCCATTGAGCATATCTCGCTCCGCATCCTGCACCAGGATGCGAATAGATCTGGACTGCTGCCAGGATCGCATATTTGATTCTAAAACCGACTGGGCACGATCGAACAACTCCCCCGGTCGGGCCATTTGATTCAGTGGCGTGACAAATTCATCCCAAGCATCGAGCACGCGAGCATACCGCTCACGAATTGGGAGATCTTTATCCTGGGTTTTGGCTTTCTCTGCCAGCCGGTAAACCGCCTGACGCGAACCGCGAATTTCCTGGGTCAGGTTCCGGAAATGGCGATCGATTGATTGGAGATAGTGGCGGAAGCCCTCCAGATTCTCGGCTTCAATGGCCTGCTCAAGTTTTTCTCGGTGCAGATCCATGGCCTCAATGCCGGCCTTGATGTTGCCAACCAGCCCAAGCTGCTGCTCCTGGATCAGGTATTCGACCATTTGAAGAACGCCGGGCTCCCACTCCCAGCCTTGTTGGCCGCGCGGGCGGTGCTCCAAAATTCGGGATTGCTCCAGGTCGACCACCATTTCCCGGGCTGTTTTGTCTTTTTTGCTCGTAGGGGGCGCCACGGCGCGAATGACCTTGAGCAGACTGGCCTCGATAATGATGCCGTCGGCATTTTCCTTGTAGAGTTCAGCAATGATCGGCCAGTAATCGGCAAGATTTCTGAGTATTTGCTGTGGATTCATGGCGCCTGAATATATTGCTATGCATGAAAGTGTTAAATCGTGTAGCCCCAGAGTAATGCATATTCCTTCGTGAGTGACCACTAGAGGGGGCGTTTTTTGTTGCCGGATTAGTAGCCTACATTTCTCTAGACTCGTTTAGCGGTTAAAACCCTGTGTTTGAAGGGCTGTGGATGTGGTTTCATGGCGATCTGCCATGAGATTTGCATCTGGTAACGTAATAGCCATCAATACAAACCATACTTCCCAATCCCCCGCAAACATCGCAAATACGGGCGGAATATGCCTCTGCCAATTTGATGAGCCCTCCGTGATAACTTGAGCAAGCCACCGCGTAGAAGCGTAACTTCCCGAATTTCTCCTTCACCTGGAGTGCCTTAACTTCCGATGCCCCTTGCTCTGTGCTTTTCACCAGCAGGCGGCATAGGGTGTCAACGAGCGGGATCCATCCAGGGCCCACGGCAACTGGATAGATGAACTGGTCGTGGTCAAACAGGCTCGGGTATTTCTCTTCTAGCGGCTCTTGGGGGGCTTCTGGCATTGCTATGTCCTCTCTCCAGGCTCTGGATATGGCGCCCACGTGGCTACAGCATGGTTGATCAGCTGTCGGGAGATACCGGGTAATAGCTTTGCGATATTCCGGACGTCATCAATTCCTCGGTGATGTGTTCCCTCTGGCTGGATGTCTGAATACGCCAAAGCCCGAGCCATTCCTCTCGGAGGGATGCCTAGGGATCTGGCCCAGAGCCGCTTCAGGTTGATGTGGGGTACACCTAGGAATGCAGGGGCAGCGCAATGTCTGGCCTTCTCCTCAAGCAGCTGATTTCGGTCATAGTTGCCCCAAGATCCCCAAATTGAGCCTCTGACCCGCTGGCCAAGCCATTCATCCACCAACTGGCATGCTTCCGGGTAACTTGGGGCGGTATCTACGTCTGATTGGGTGATAGTCGTTAGTTCTGTGCAGAATGCAGTGAGATTTGGGTGGAGCAGCGGTTTCACGAAAGTGCTGAAATCATCCATTACCGTGCTATCCGACGCGACGAGAGCACAGCCGATCTCGATGACTTCCTTCTCAGCTGGCGCTGTATGCTTGTCCCTCCAGCATGTGGCTTCCAGATCAACAATGAGAATGGGACGACTCATTCGCACTCACCCCTCAAGATATCGATAACCAGCTTGGGTTCGAAGCCAGTTTCTTGATCAGGGTAGCCTGCGGGGTTTGACACCAAGCGGGCCTTTCCAACCTTCGTATCCAGGGCTGCATGCGTATGGCCATAGAACCAGCAGTTTGATTGCTCGACGAGATGCTCAAGGTTTGAACAATAGGCGTTTGTGACAATGTGTTTTTTCCAGGCGGGGTGTACGCAAAGTTCGGATGGGCCGTGGTGTGATACCACAACATTTGCCTGATAGCTGGTATTAGACTGCAAGCTCTTCTCAAGCCAGGAAATAGATTGCTGATGTAATTCAAAGGCTTGTTCCGTAGAGAACAGCCTGTCTCCATATCTAATCAGGCGATGGTCTGACATAGCCCGCTTGATTTGGTAGTGCACAAAGAAGGGATCGTCACCGGTTAGCTGGTAGTCCGTCCATAGAGTCGTGCCCATGAATCGTACGCCATTGATCACGACAGCATCATTGTTCAAATAATGAACGCCTACGCTCGCCGCTAGCTCCCGCATTGCCATTTCGTGGCTCAGCAACTCGGTGCCATAGTATTCGTGGTTACCAGCGACATAGATAACTGGCACGCCAAGCCGTTGGGACTCCCCGGCAGCCCAAGTGATTCCGTCTAGTCCACTGTCGATGTCGCCTGCGAGAACTAGGACGTCGAAATTGATATCCGCAACTCGGTATGGGGCTGTCCTATGCTCATTGTGGATGTCTGTGAGTAGATGGGCCTTCATACGGTGTCCTTGATCCTAGCTGCTGAATTAACGTCCATACCCAGTCTGTATCCCTGGCCGTATAACACGTATGCCGTATGAGCTGTCTCAAATAGGCCTCCTCCCAGGTTTCTGGCAACGGGAGTGCTAAAGACATGGGCTCCTAGAGGCCATCGCTCACGGTGATCAGCAATCAGGAACCGCGAATACAAGACGTAAGGTTGGCCTCCATGGTTAACCCCGTCAGTGGCAAGTTGGCTCAACTGCTTCTCGCCCAGTTCGAGATCAATGATCACCCAGGCTGCGATGAGGCAAGCTGGTTTGGAGGATACGGATCTCACGTCTGAAATGACGCTTTCAACTTCCTGTCCCTCATACTTCGAAAACAAGATTTTCTCTGCCGGGCCTGTTAAAGCAAACTCTGCTTTGAATTCCTCGATGTCGAAGATGGGCTCAAAGGGAAGCATGACAATTCCTTGATTTGGCTATTCGTTATGACGCTATTCTTGGTGTCACAAAAAGTCAAATAATCGAATAAAAACAATGACTTAATAAAACATAAAGTAATTGGCTTGCTTGTTAGTCTTTGATTCAAAAGGGAGTTTCTAGCGGCGATTTATCAGCTTCTCGACACCCTCAATCAGCATCTCTGACAGCTCGTCGCCACCGTCGAAGTAAATACAGAGCAGGCCACGCTTGTCTTTGAAGTCTCTAAAGATCGGTGGGTCAATCAGGTTCATCGCGTCTAGCAACGCGAGGTTCTCAAGAAGTTGCCAAACCGCGGGAAACCACCAGGGGTTGATCGTGAAACTCGCATAAAAGCGCAGGTTGTAAACCCCGCTTTCCCGGCTGAGTAGCGTTGGGAACTCCCTGTACAGATGAGCCACGATTTCCTCGTATTGCTTCAGGGTGGTGGGTACCTTGCTCATCCAGGCCTCCTGAATGTCTTGATTTGCTCGCAATCAAACAGGACGCGATTCTCAATGAAGCCACGGTGCCCTTCAGGTAGCGGGGTAAGGTGGCCTAGTCGTTTCCAGTTATGAATGTCCGTTGCGGCAGCCCCCATAAATGCGGCGGCTTGTTGATCATCCCAATACCAAGAGAAGTGCTCTTCCAGGATTACGGCTTCCTCATGGTCGATACAGGCCTCCCCCTTATAATTTAATGGCTTGGCTTTGAGCAATCGCCAAAGACGGCTCAATACTCTTTTTGGGGTAACCCCGCATTTGGCTGCGAGGTCATCAACCGTCACCATGCGAGCCAGCTTCCCCTTCATCTTGCTGACCTGCTTGCGAAGGAAGTAGTTACTTACTTTGGAGGAGGCATGCTCTGGACGTGTTGCTACGAGGTCTTGCTTATCTACCAGCTGATAGAGCTGCTGGGCAGTGAGTCCTAGTGCTTCTGCTGCCTCGCCGCCAGTCATCCAAAGGCTGCCATCCACTCTGGGTGCGGACTTGGGTCTGCGGCCGGAGGTGGAGTAGCCCTCCTGGACTGATAACACGGCACTGAGGTCTTCGTTCTCGATGACTTGTCGTAGGAATAGGAAAACCGGACTGGAGTCGATTCCGGGCCCGCTGACTGGCTGAATGCCGGCAAAGCGCAGCTTATCGGTGATAACCGTCACTGAACTGCTGGTCAGAGAGGCAATGTCTCCGGCGGAGATGTATTTTTCTCGGAATGCATGCAGCTCTGCGGTCTTGTATAAGTACCGATTGTTTTTATTGCGCTGATGGTGGCCTGTGAGCAGGCCTGACCGCCTGAATCCAGCGATATACTGGCTGTTCACACCCAAAATGGATTGCGCCATCGCCAAGGTTGAGTATCCCTCCGGGACATCATCGGTATACCCATCAGGTGCCACCACACGCCAGTCCTCAAGTCTCCACGAGTCAGCGGGTGCTGGTGCTAGATCGCCGGCAAGTAAGTTAGAAAGCAGTTCATGGGTCTTACGCTTGGTGCCTCCTGCGAACTGAGTCAGTGTCAGACTATGTGTATTCTGACTCGTTTGGGGTGCATAGCAGGTATACAGGCGTTTCAGCTCAGGTAGAAAAACGTGACGCTGCGTCAGTGATCCTTGTGCCAAGGTGTTATTGAGCACTTGATTCTTGAGTAGCATCTCTACGGTGAGGGCTTTACAACCCAGTGCGAAGCGCAGCTCTGTGTGGCCAAGATAGAAGGTCTTTGACAGGGTTTTCGGGTCTTGGGGGGCAGGCAGGCTGTCGAGCATCTCGTGCAGTTGGGGTAGAGCCTGCTGCAGTAATGAAGAAGAAGCGGAAGATAACGCGGCGACAAGTGCTCGAGAGCCCAATGGGGCCGCTCCAGCAAGGTATGCTTTGAGGCGTTGGGCTACCAGAAGGCGATCCCCCTGGATCCAGCCAATGGACGCCTCAACCCAAGATTCCTCAGTAGAGATGCGCTTGCGCAGGAGCGCCTCCAGCTCCTGGTAGGCTGCCAGCTCGTCCGTTTTTCCGCGCCTGATCCATTCCTCGAGCTGGCGTGTAACCGCGAGCTCGGCTTGGCTCGCCTCTTCGGTATCACCAAATTCTTTGGTGCAGTGGCAACGGTTCAACCCAAAGCGATTCCAGCGTACAGGGTCTCCACAGTGGTTACAGTGTGTGCGGAGCTTTTTGCCGTGCTTGGTGCAGCTGGTAATGAGGTGGAAGTCATGGGTATCCGGAAGCCAGCCTTCTAGGGCGCAATCTGGACATACGGATGGATGTAGATACTCCAGCCACTTCTTGGCGTTCCGCGCCTTCGCGAGGGTGGTCGTGGATTTGGATGGGGCCCAATTCTGGGTATCCACGAGTGAAAAGACGGGTGTAGGGAGGCCGCAGTACAGATTGCGGATATTTACGGAGATGGAGCAGTTGCTATGGCCAAGCGCCATAAGGAGCGCGGAAGGTCGCTCCGTATGGGCTTGGCTCAGGCGGAGCAGCAAGCTGCCGGCGCTTTCTCCGGGCAGCGCTTTGGGGAGAAAGGCTAGATTGCTCATGATAATCCTGCCTTCTTCTTTGAGACCATTTTGGCCATGAGAGCCTGTAAGCTTTTGCTTTCAGCGGCAAAGGGGTCGAAATCGGTATTCAGATTCAATGATCTACAAATAGCTTTGAAATCGCTTTGGCCCAGAGCGGTTTTCCCTTTCCTCATGGCGAACTTGGCGCTTTCCGTCATGATCTGGTTGATGTCACGCATCATCCCTTTTGAAGCCAGATAAAGGCGTTGGGAGAATTCGAGGGGCTTCATTTCGTCATCGAGGGTAATGCCGCAGTCGTCAGCAAGATATTTGAGATACCTCATTGCTGTTTTGTGCATCATCGAATCATTGGCGGAGGGAGGCGCAAATTCCGGCAGGCTGACGCTCTTAACCAGCCGTGAAACGGTTTGGGGGTCACTGTTGAAGAACTCTTTGCAGTCTGCAGGCAGGCCAAAGAACACAATAGGGATTCCTGCTTCATCAATGAGCTGTTTGATGAAATTCCGGATGTGGGTAATTTCTTTCTGGGTGGCGCTTTCCAGAACGATGTTGGTTTCATCTGTGATAAACATGCGGGTTCCTGCGTTCTTCAGCCCGTCGATAGCCTTTCGAGTGAGAAGGCTCGTGGTGTTTTCCCGCGTGGTGGCTACCTTGAGGACGCGACAGATCTCATAGATGTACCCTTTTAGGGTGCATGCTGGAGGAACCCTAATGAGGGCGACAGGAACACTCCATTGCCGCCCCATGTCTGTCTCTGCCATATAAGCGGGGTGTGCATCGAGGAAGTCTGTGAGAAGTGTGGTTTTGCCCACGCCCGTCTCAGCAGTGAATAGATAGGCGCTACCCCGGGCGCTATTCAGGGGTTTGTCTGCCTGAGAGGCCGCATCCTCATACAGCTCTTCAAGCAGAGAGAGGCACCCGGTATAGACCGGGTGCTTGATACGGCGGCTAGAGAGGGTGTTGATCGCGTCGAAATTTACTTTTCCCATGGATAGTTCCCTCAGTAATCCGCTTCGGAATCGAAGTCGTCACCTAAATCATTCAAGAAGTTCTCATCTTGGGAGTTCTCCTCATCAAGGATTTCCTTGTAGCTGACCTGATCCTGAAAATTGCCCTTGGAAGAGCGTTCGGCAGACTCGCGCAGCTGGCTTTTCTTGCGTTTACTCTGGCCTGCTTCTCGTTTGTCTTCCGCAAGCTTGCGTTCAAGTGCGTAACGAAGACCGAGTGACTCGGCTCGGTTTTTCAGCGCCTTGCCTCTGGCACGCAGGTTGGCCCGCACTTTCTTGTGAACGTCCATGGTTAGACCGGTTTGATAAGCCGGATCTACCGGATCGCAGATGATGAAGGAATGCAGATCTTGTGGGTCTGAAACGTAAACTTGAGTGAGATCATGCTCGTTGTAACGAAGGAGTACCTCAGGAGATTTGCCTTCGGATCCTCCACGGACAACGGCCTTTGCACGCATTTTGAAGTTCAGATGAGGAAGACTGGGTGCTGTCCAGAGAAGGTTGTAGAGTCGTACGCGACCTCCGTTGATACGAACACGTGTCGATTTAGTGCCAAATTTCTGAGCTTCATCGAAGGGGAGCGTTCTTGGCGTGCTTTCAGGTGTGCTAACGACGTTCTCCCAAAAGAGGCGGGGAGTATCTTCCAGTCCACGGTGGTACTCGTCGTGATAGGCACCGAGAAACTCTTCCCACCGCTCATTGAGCGTCTCAATGTTGTAGATGGCATGCTCCTCTGCGTCATAATCACCCCTTTCCTGGGGATTAGACTGGGTGGTGCCTTCCAATTGGTGAAAGAGGTACTCATTCGCCGTACGAAAGAAACGCTCACAGAAGGATTTCCCTTTTGGGGTTCGCGGTGGTGCAAACTCAACACGGGATCCAAACGTCCTGATCTGTGTGCAAAGCTCGCCATTTACGAACTCTGAGCCATTGTCCACCACCATCATCGAAGGAACACAGCGGTACGGATAGCCGTCGGCGCCAATGGCATTACGGTATACGCGGGAAAATTTGGCGGCACTGGGCGCAGTAGAGGATAAGTCCCAGGCGATGATGCAGCGAGTGTAGACGTCAATCATGACCATCAACCAAGGGCGGTAGCAATGGTCGAGCTTTTCGTCGTAGACCATCACATCCGCTCGAGTGCAGTCCACTTCCACACGCCCGCCAATGAACTCCGGGTAGCCGATATGTTTGCCGTAGCCAGCCAAGCGGCGGGTATGATGTTTGCCGAGGCGCTTTGAGAGCACTTCAAAGTGGTCGGATTCCTCGATGCGGCGCACGAAGGTGCGGTAGGAGGGCATCATGCTCTTTGCTTGGTCAATAGAGATCATGAATTCTGCCTGAGCTTCAGCCAGGAGCGTTCGATAGGCTTGGGTCATCCGGGGTTTTCGGTCATTCGCGTAGCAATTGAGAATGACCTTGGTCACGAGCTTCTCAATATTCTCTGGATACTGGCGTGCCCGGTACTGGGTGCGGCTATCTTTTCGTACGAAACAGCTGAAGTCCCCCGCGCTGAGGTACTGCCGGCGCCACTTCTGAACGGTTGCCGGCTTCTGCGCAGGTTTTGGGCTGAGCTTGTGTTCCTCGAGAAACTGTTCGTTTTGACGTTCGCAGAATGAAAGAAACTCTTTGTAAGCCTTTTTCCTACTGCAGTTGGCATGCGCAAGAGAAATTGTCGCGCCTGCACAGCAGCGCTCGAAATCCCGTCGTTCAGCCGGAGATAGGTCATAGATGTCCATCAAGTCCTGCTTTCGCGGAATGACATGCCGAATCAGGGATGCTCGGCCTTCCTCATTCAGGTCGGCGAGATAAGAGATTGGCATTTTTCTGATCTGCTCTCCGTTCACCTGGCTAAGGCGCACGATATCTGTGCTCCCAGCATTCAGGTGGGTGCATTCCCAGTCGAGACCATCGACGCGTACGCGGGAGCCGACGTGGATGTCAGTAATCTTGGCGTTGATGCTGTTCATGGCAATCCTCCTTGAGTTAAACGAGGGAAATTTCGAAGTTGGGGCCGAATGGGGTTGAAAATCTGGCCCGGATTGAACCTGACACGAGTCCGCATGCGGTGCCGCGGCGGGCAACGTCCTGATCCAGGTGTCTGAGGTCTTTCATTTGTGCGGTGCCGCCCAAGCGTTGGAGTTCTCGCTCAACGGCCACTTGTGTCTCGGCTAGGTAGTCCTCGGGTGCCGCGAGGAATCCATAGAGGAATCTGTAGGTGTCTATTTGGGGCTGAACTCGAATGTCCTCATCGGTGACGACGCGGAATTCGACTCCTTGGGCGGCCAGTGCTTGTCGCAGGATGGCGTGGCGCTCGCGATGAATTTTCGCCTCGGCAACCGGTTTGGGTTTGCAATCCACCACGTAGGCCGGGGCGCTGTGGGGGAAAACGATGTGATCGGGGGTGAATGAGGCGAAGCCATAATCCTGGCCTCCCAGCAGCTTGCAGGGTTGGCAGGCATAAACCTCAATATCGGTATCAAACTCCAGGCTCAAGCAGTAGTCGGCTTCAAGCCGGCCTTCCAGAATATGGAGGTAGTCCTTGCTGCTTCCGAAGGTCTTGCGGGCTTTTTGAGAGGGGAATAGGACTTTCCATGGGCCACCTTGGCGGCCATGGGGAATGCGAAACTGCGGGGAGTGCCTGGCGGCTTCAATAGCAGTATGGATGTCTTCGATGGAGAAGACGCTTTGGCGGCGGGTGTTTCTTTTAGGCGCACGGGTGCGCTTCGCTGACGATAAAGTCATCGACGGGGCTCCTAGTCATTTACATGCCAGAGTGAGCGCCGCCGATGTACGACGGCGTTTTAGTTAACGCGTATTCGTATTCGCATATTTATCGTCTTTAATTTCACTAATGTGCTGAGGGATAGTTGCCTCAGTTTTTCACACCCTATCACTTGCGGTTTTGGTTGTCAAGAATAACTTCTTCTAAAGTTCAATATTGTGTGGATAAAATGCAAATAAAAATATATATTTTCTGATATATAAAATAGAGGTCGGCAGGATATGAAGCGAAAATTAGGTGATCTTGCAGAGATCTCGCTGGGTTTTGCCGTGCAGAGTTCGGTGAAGCCCGATCCCGATGGGAATGTGAGAATCGTGCGCCCGTCTAATGGTAATGATCAGCTGTTGATTGACTGGGAGGGCGTGGTGCGTACGTCTTTGCCGCCAAAGCGAAAGCTGCGCTACCTTCAGAATGGGGATGTGCTGTTCCAGGCGATAGGCAAGGAGCACCCAGCCTATCTGGTAGAGGGTGTGCCTGAAGGCCCGCCTGCTATCGCCCATCAGCATTTCATACTGATCAGGGCGCATTCTGACTGGCTGGATACAGGATTTCTGGCGCTGGTGCTGAACTCTGATTCGGCCCAGGCGTTTTTTCGAGAGAGGGCATCTGGGGCGAGTGGCAAGGTGATAAATCAGGGGGTTCTGAAGGAGTTTGAGGTGCCATGCCTGCCTCTGCCGGAACAGCTGCAGTGGGTTCAGCGCTGGCGGCAGAGGTGTGCAGAAATAGCGGTTTTGCGCGTGAGCATTGAGGCTATCGATTCCCGGTTCAGTGCGGGTTTTGAGGTTGAGTTACGCGGATAGCGGCATGTGTTTTTATCAGGGTTTCTTATGATTTGGTATGTAAGGAGGGCATCAAGAAAATTGGCTATTGAAAGCTGGCTTGGTGGTCTAAGGCGGTTTTTATCTTGTCAATGCTTAAAAAGTGCCCTCTGGCGAATTGCGTAGCAAGGAAGTCAATTAAAGCTAAGTTTTTCTCTACACATTTAAATCTAATGAATAGGTGGTTTAAAAGAGATGCCAGCTTTTCCTCGGGTGATTTTCCCCCCTCTGTTGAGATTATGGCATAAAAACATGAGAAAATGAGGTGCTCTATGAAGCTCTCATTTGTGGCGCACTCTGTTCTTGACCCTTTCCAAATAGGGTGATCTCTGTAGATGGTTTTAAGTAAGGCTCTTGTCGCTATAACAGATATAAAATTTGTCAACTCTTCTTGGTTTTTAAAAGGATTTGGATACTTCCTTATGAGACGAGAAAGGAAGTAATGATCAAAATGATCATCTGAGCTTGAAAGTTCAATCATCTCTTGAAGAGGGATTGGGCGTGGGAGGTTGGCGCTTATATGCAGATAAATCCCGGTTTTCTTCTCGGATAGGTCGGTGGAGGAAATTAAATCAAGCAGAAATGTACTGGCATCAATTGTTTTGCAATTCATTTGGTTAAAGAGATGGGCAAACATTGGGTCGATGCAAAACCAGGGGATGTCGTTTGCTACTGATAAAATCAGACTGGATAGAATTGATTGGTCGATTGAGTCGGAAATTGATGCGATCTCTTCAGGAATGTCGCACAGTTCTGGGTGTGCTTCCTCGCAGATATCAAGCAGAATATTGATTCCCTTTTGGGTGAATCCAACTCGTTTCATTCGCTCATGTGAGTCTTCTGACCATATCTTCCCTTTCTCGGTGACCCCAATTGTTTTGAGTGATGGTTGTTTGATTTCGGTAGCCCAGCGCTCAAGAAGCTCTCGGGTTTCTTTGGTTATAACGCATTTAGTGTTTTTCTGTGCCAGGGAAGAGACCGCGCCTGTTATGCTGAGCAGTAGAGCTGAATATGTGTCAATTACAATTACGTCAGGGTCTTTAATTCCAAAATTTGGAAGTGAGTGCTTGAAAGATTGGGCTGAGCAGAGGTGGTCAAAGGCATTCTGCACAGGATCTCCGTTCCCTAATAAGTATCCTTTCATGAAGAGCGGTATTTTGGGGTCTTGAGGCAGCTCTTTTGGGGTTTGTGCATCAATTATTTTTATTGTCCTTAAAAGCTGTTCAATGCTTTCTTCAGGGGTTTCCCCTTCAAATGAAAAAAACGAGTCGAAGCCAAAATTATTGGCCTGTCTGATTTGTGACGCTATTTGGAAAGCTGCAAGCAGTGGTGGGATTCGAGCTATTTCGGTGATTTCACTCATCCCAATAGTTGTATCCTGACCCTCTTCTAAAACCTCAAACATGGGGGTGTCTGGTTTGATTATCTTTCGAGAGTGTGTTGAGTCGTCTCTATTTGCGATAAAGCAATAATCTTTAACCCCATTCTTCTTGAAAGTGTATGCAGGTATCTCGTCTCCAATATAAAGCGGAGTGGTTGCGGCTTTCGGGTTTTCGGTGATTCTTCTTAAATAAAAATTGGTGACAGTCTCTGATGTTTTCTCAGGGTCGTCCAGGAACCACCGTAAAATTGTTTTTTCTGCTAATTCGGGGTCGTAGTAGTCGGAGATTGCGAAAAGTAATTTTAAAGAAATGGGGTTGTGATTTTGGATTGTTTGACTAGGAATAGAGGAAAGAAAGTCTCGAAGCTCGATCTTGTCCAAATCATATCTTATGTATAGGTATACAAGGTGCCAATTATTCTGTGGTGATTCTGGGGATAGTTCCAGGGCCCTTTTCGTTGCCCTTTGAGCTTCACTGATTTTTCCTTGGTGCTCTAGGAGAAGGCTCTCTAAGATCCAGCAAAAGCTGTTTCTTAAATTTTCATTTATTCTGGATAGGATCGTTTCTAAGCTTTTGAATTGATTGCTGGAGTGCAGTGCTCTCATGTGACTCAGCATTAACTCAGATGGCCATAAATCCTCTTCAATTATATGGGATTTGGTGAGTCTGGCAGCTTGCTCGGCTAAGCCAATGTCGACGAGCTTTTCCGATAGGGGCGTGAGCCGCTGAGGGTTGATGTCTTTTATCTCATCGGCATATAGGTTGTTGAATTCAATGCACTGCTGACGAATTTCTTGATTGGTTTCCGGTTTGTTGTCATATGACGCACAGAGTAATTCAAGCATTGCAAAGTGCTTTTGTATGCCGGAAGCATCAATGCTGCCCCCGCTGTTCGTCCACCGCCGAATTGTCGTGCTATCAGCGAACATGCACATCAATACCCCATCCTCGGGGGACAGAGATGTACAGTTTTCCAGCTCACGAATTAATTGTTCTCTAAAGCCGTTATCTTTTGACGCTCTAGCAATCTTCCCTTCAATGTTATCGCTATACTCTGGATTTGCTTCATTTTCGTTCCGCATAGACTTGGCGGTATCGGGTATGTGCTTCTCGAGGTTGTTGATGTTTTTCCACATGGAGTTGGCCAGGATTTGGCTCTCTCCAAGGCAATACCTTAAAATTCCTTGGGCTAATTCGGCTATTCTCTTGTCTTTGCCAAAAGATAGGTCAATTAGTTCGGAGGTTTCTTCTGCCAGATCAAGAATGCATTTTCTTTGCGCAGCTGATGTTTTCCAGTAGTGATTGGGAGCGGCTACCAGTGTCTCATTGAATTTTGTGACGGCAACTAAAAATCTAGCGTTTAGAGACGGGGATTGTGTGTTTAATGTGGTTGCCGCTTCTGCTGAATATGAAAAATCTTGGTTCCTAATTAGTCCCCGAGTGATTGCGCTTAATATACTTTCAGAGCCATAAGATCCTTCTGCTATCAGCTTGTCTCGAAGTTCATCTGTGGTGGCTAAATGTTCTAGATAAAATCCGGCCGTTAACGTTCCAGGGGTTTCGAGGGTTTCGTAGAATGACTGTGCCGTTTCAGCATCTTGCCTTTTCATGATGAAAAGACATTTTGCGTATCTGCCAAGGTCTAATGCGAGGGGGGTTGAGTGTGACTCTATGAGGCTCTCTATCGGCTCTAAGTTTTTGCTTGTTTCTCCGGATTCAATTAGCTCTATAATTATGGATGCTGTGTCTAATATGAAGTCTGATTCTGCGGTTAGATTGCTGGGAGTCTTAAGCGTGGAGATGGCTTTTCTCGCAGTTTCATACTCTCGATAGGTGATATTTTTAAGTATCGCCCTTATGGTTTTTTCTAGATCTACAGCCGAAGTGGCAGTTATTTGGTTCGTGACATGGTTGTCGCCAATGCCAGTGTGCAACTGGGTTGTGGTGTTGGAGGTTGCGTTTTCAGACTTTTTCGACATTTTAACTATTGTTGATGGTTACATTGTTGTTGCCGTTGCCGTTGTGAACTTGGGAGATCCTGGTCTGATTCGATGGCTGTATTGACGCTATTAATTCTTGGATTTTCTTGTTTGATAAGAGTTCTAATTCGATGTCTTTCTCGCTCATTTGAGCGTTAATATTTAAGTGGCTTAATTCGTGCTCAATTTTTTCCGCTTGGTTTTGACTCAATGCCCAGTCCTTGAGCCAATATTTGAGATTGTTGGCAGATATTTTCGCTGATTGCTTAAGCATGTCGTAAAGGATGCCAGAAAAGACTGCGGAAGTTATAACGTCCATTGTATTACCCTCCTTCTTAAAATTGAGCTCTCTGCTTTTTTGATTTGCGTAACGGCCAAAAGGTGGCGTCAGTTGTATTAATTAATGATGGGTGCTGACATAAAGATTGTAACTTGTTGATTTTTAAAGAGGGCACGAGATCCTCTAATGGCAAACGTGCCCTCTCTAATGGCAACTCACAACAAATCACACTGTTATTCCCAGGAGAGTGCGCCGCCCACCTGGTATTCGGTGACCCGGGTTTCGAAGAAGTTTTTCTCTTTACGCAGGTCCATGATTTCGCTCATCCACGGGAACGGGTTGTTCACGCCTTTGAACTGTTCTGGCAGGCCCAGTTGGGCCAGGCGGCGGTTGGCGATGAACTGCAGGTATTCTTCCATCATCGCGGCATTCATGCCGAGTACACCGCGTGGCATTGTGTCGCGGGCGTATTGAATTTCCAGCTCGGTGCCTTCCAGAATCATCTGGGTGGCTTTGTCGCGCATCTGGGCATCCCACAGGTGCGGGTTTTCCAGTTTGATCTGGTTGATCACGTCGATGCCGAAGTTCACGTGCATGGATTCGTCACGAAGGATGTATTGAAACTGTTCGGCCACGCCGGTCATTTTGTTGCGGCGACCCATGGACAGAATTTGGGTGAAGCCGCAGTAGAAGAAGATGCCTTCCAGTACGCAGTAGAACGCGATCAGGTTTTCCAGCAGTGCTTTGTCGGTTTCCGGGGTGCCGGTAGTGAACTCCGGGTCGGATAGGTCTCGGGTATACTGGATGCCCCACTGGGCCTTCTTGGCTACGGACGGAATCTCCTGGTACATGTTGAAAATTTCGCCTTCATCCATGCCCAGTGATTCGATGCAGTACTGGTAAGCGTGGGTGTGGATGGCTTCTTCAAAAGACTGACGCAGGATGTACTGGCGACATTCTGGATTGGTGATTAGGCGGTAGATGGCCAGCACCAAGTTGTTGGCCACCAGGGAGTCGGCAGTGGCAAAGAAACCCAGGTTACGCTTGACGATGCGACGCTCGTCGTCGGTGAGGCCGTCGGCCTTTTTCCACAACGCCAGGTCGGCGTTCATGTTCACTTCCTGAGGCATCCAGTGGTTGGCGCAGCCATCCAAGTATTTCTGCCAGGCCCAGTCATATTTGAAGGGAACTAATTGGTTCAGGTCGGCGCGGCAGTTGATCATGCGCTTGTCGTCAACTTCTACGCGGCCAGCGGCCCCTTCCAGTTCGGCAACGCCGTCTTCTATGTCCATCTTTGCCACGGAGGCCTGGGCGCGGGCTACCGCGTCTGAGGCGGCTCGGGCGGCGGCGGTGTTGTCTCGTCGCTGCTGCTCGATTCCATCATCCGCAGTACTTCCCGTTCCCGGTGCTTTAGCTTCAGGTGACGCTTGGTCAGATACCGCCTTAGGTTCCGGCGGCGTTGCGGGTGTGGGCTGCGGTTTGGCGACAGGCGTCTCTTGCGCATTGAATTCGTCCCAGCTCAGCATGTGTTCTCTCCATATTCCATTACAAGTTTGGTGGTGTTGATTCACCGCTTGCGTATTCTTTATGCCAGCGTGCACGCTTCACGTTTCATGTGGGTACGCAGGAAAATGCGTGCTGCATGGCGCGTGATAGCGTGCGAGCGTCTCTTATTGGCAGGCTTCGCAGTCAGGTTCGTCGATGGAACAAGCTTTGGGTACGTCGGCGGCCTGATTGAATTCAGCTGGCGTTTCTGGCCCGGAGGAAACCTGGTTCAATTTGCCATCACTGATGGTGGACTTTTCGGTCTGGGTGGCACCGATGGCGCGCAGGTAATAGGTGGTTTTCAAACCCAGCAACCAGGCCATTTTGTAGGTCACGTCCAGCTTCTTGCCGTTTGCTTCGGCAATGTACAGGTTCAGGGATTGAGCCTGATCGATCCATTTTTGGCGACGGCTTGCTGCTTCTACCAACCAGCGCGGTTCCACTTCGAAGGCGGTACGGAACTGTTCTTTCAGGTCAGCCGGAATACGTTCGATGGGTTGTGCGGAGCCATCGTAGTATTTCAGGTCGTTGACCATGACGTTGTCCCACAGGCCGCGTTCTTTAAGCGCCTTAACCAAGTAAGGGTTGACCACGGTGAATTCGCCGGACAGGTTCGATTTCACGTATAGGTTTTGGTACGTGGGCTCAATGGACTGAGAAACCCCGGTGATGTTGGCGATGGTTGCTGTCGGTGCAATGGCCATCACGTTGGAGTTGCGCATGCCTTTCTTGGCCATGGCGCGCACGCTGTCCCAGTCCAGGGTCTGGCTGCGGTCCACCTTGCAGTAATCTTCGCCACGTTGCTTGACCAGAATATCGATGGAGTCGATGGGCAATATGCCCTGGCTCCATAGGGAGCCGTCGAAGGTCTGGTAGGCACCGCGTTCTTCCGCCAGTTTGGCGGAGGCTTGGATGGCGTAGTAGCTCACCGCTTCCATGGAGGTATCGGCGAAGGTCACCGCATCGCTGGAAGCATAGCTGATGCCCTGCTTATACAGTGCGTCCTGGAAGCCCATGATGCCCAGGCCCACCGGGCGGTGCTTCATGTTGGAACGCTTCGCTTGGGGCACGCTGTAGTAGTTGATGTCGATCACGTTATCGAGCATGCGCACGGCGGTGTTAATGGTGCTTTGCAGTTTTTCGATATTCAGACCGTTTTCGTCCACGTGCTGGGCCAGGTTTACGGAGCCCAGGTTACATACGGCGATTTCTTCTTGGTTGGTGTTCAGGGTGATTTCGGTGCACAGGTTGGAGGAGTGCACTACGCCCACGTGCTGCTGCGGGCTGCGCAGGTTGCACGGATCTTTAAAGGTGAACCAAGGGTGGCCTGTTTCAAACAGCATGGAGAGCATCTTGCGCCACAGGTTGATGGCGGGCAGTCGCTTGAACAGTTTCAGTTCGCCGCTGCGGGTTTTGGCTTCGTATTCTGTATACGCTTTTTCGAATGCCTCACCGTACAGGTCGTGCAGGTCTGGCGTGTCGTTGGGGCTGAACAGAGTCCAGTCTTCCTCGTTAATCACGCGTTTCATGAACAGGTCGGGAATCCAGTTGGCGCTGTTCATATCGTGGGTACGACGACGGTCATCACCGGTGTTTTTACGCAGCTCCAGAAACTCTTCGATGTCCATGTGCCAGGTTTCTAGGTAGGCACAGACGGCGCCTTTGCGCTTGCCGCCTTGGTTAACGGCCACGGCGGTATCGTTGACCACTTTAAGGAAAGGAACCACGCCCTGTGAGCGGCCGTTGGTGCCTTTAATGTAAGCGCCCAGTGCGCGCACGGGGGTCCAGTCGTTACCCAGCCCGCCGGCAAACTTGGAGAGCATGGCGTTATCTTGAATGGCGCCGTAGATGCCGTGTAGATCATCCGGCACGGTGGTCAAGTAGCAGCTGGATAGCTGCGGGCGCAGAGTGCCGGCGTTGAACAGGGTCGGCGTGGAGCTCATGTAATCGAAGCTGGATAGCAGGTTATAGAACTCGATGGCGCGCGCTTCACGGTTATCTTCTTCCGCTGCCAGGCCCATGGCCACACGCATAAAGAAGCACTGGGGTAGTTCGATGCGGGTGTCGTTATGGTGAATGAAGTAGCGGTCATACAGGGTTTGCAGGCCCAGGTAGGAAAACTGCAGATCGCGATTGCCATCTAGGGCCGCGCCTAGCGCGTCTAGGTCGTACTCGGCTAGTTGCGGAGACAGCAGTTCCAGCTCGATGCCTTTGCTGATGTAGGCTTTCAATGCATCACTATAGAGGGCATTCATTTCATCGTGGCTGGCACGTTCGGCCACGCGCAGAAACTGCAGTGCTTCGGCGCGGATTTTGTCCATCAGCAGGCGAGCGGTCACCTGGGAATAGTTCGGCTCCACTTCGATCATGGTGCGGGCGGTGATCACCATGGAGGTGTTCACGTCGTGGATGGAGACGCCGTCGTACAGGTTCTTCACGGTTTCAGTGATGATCTTATCGGCGTTCACGTCTTCCAGGCCGGAACAGGCTGCGCGGATCAGGTGCTCAAGGCGTGCCATGTCCAGCGGTGCTTTGCTTCCGTCTTCCATGGTGACAGACATATCCACTTGGTGAGTCGGTGCGGGCAGGTCTGTGCTTTTCTGTTCGGCAGCGCGTTTGGAGGCTCGCTGTTCGCGATACAGCACGTAATCACGGGCGACTTTCTGTTCGCCGTTGCGCATTAGGGCTAGTTCAACTTGATCTTGAATTTCTTCGATGTGGATGGTGCCGCCGGAAGGCATGCGACGTTTGAAGGTGGCGGAGACCTGCTCGGTAAGGCGAGCTACGGTTTCATGGATGCGGGACGATGCAGCGGCGGTGCCGCCTTCGACAGCAAGGAAAGCTTTGCTAATGGCAACGGTGATCTTGTCGTCATCGTAGCCCACGACCTTGCCATTGCGCTTGATGACGCGTAGCTGGCCGGGCGCTGTGCTGGCAATGCTCTGGTCCTGATCGTTGCTGTCGCTGGCAGGGGAGCCAGCGTTCTGTGGGTTCTGGCTCATATCCGTCTGCATGGTGCCCTCTCCATTGTTTGTGCTTTAGCTGTCTGTGTTTGTGTGCTGTGAACCTGGCGGCTTCACTACGCAAAACGCCATGGCCGTACGGCCATGGCGCGTTAAATCGTGTTTTAGGTAATGCATGGTGGGGTCGTGAGCGCACGAACCACAAGATGTTGTGTCTTATTCATGACGTAATTTTCCCCCTTGCTTGTCAGGAAAGTGCTAAATCGCTGATGAGATTGCACTTTCCGGTGCGATAGACTGCTTTGTCTTGGGGAGGCGTTAGCTTTATAAAAACCCAACATGTTGGGGTGCGCGCCTGACTCTGGTACAAGGTATAGTTGTGCTTACTTATTTGCAAGCACTTCACCTGGGGAAATCTTGTGGATAACTTGTGGGGCAATGTGAGTGCATTGAGAAGGCTTTTTTTGGGGCATGCCACACTAGATATAGTGTTTGTTAATGGGGGTGCTCTTGCAGATTGTTGTATATAAGGCGTCTATATTGGGAGAAGTATGGGAAAACCACAGGGGCGTTGTTGTCTGTATGATGAGCCGCCTGAGAGGTTGCCGTGTACAACGCGTATGCGTATAAACATACGATAGAGATACGTTTGTTACAGTTTGCCGGGTTGGCGTTGGAACAAAACGACAATAACGATACAAATTTCAAGAAGGATAAGGACGGGATGACAACTGTGCAGGATAACCCGCCAGCCATCATGATCGTAGAAGACGATGAGCGTCTTGCCGATTTAACCTGTGAATACCTGCAAAGCAATGGCCTTGGTGTGACGGTAGTCAGCGACGGTGAAGAAGCTATTCGCCGTATTCGTGCGGATCAGCCGGATCTGGTGGTGCTAGATTTGATGCTGCCCGGTGCCGACGGCCTGACGGTATGTCGTGAAGTGCGCAGTGCCTATAAGAATCCCATTCTCATGCTTACCGCTCGCACCGATGATATGGATCAGGTGCTGGGCTTGGAAATGGGCGCCGATGATTACGTGGCCAAGCCGGTTAAACCCCGGGTGTTGTTGGCGCGGATCCGTGCCTTGTTACGTCGAGTGGAAACGGATAGTGAGCGTGATAATTCACCGGCACGCTTGGAATTCGGTGCCTTAGTGATCGATAACTCTGCCCGCGAAGTGACTTTGGCCGGCGATTCGGTGGATCTTACCAGTGCGGAATACGATTTGCTTTGGCTGCTAGCGTCCAACGCGGGCACGGTGCTGTCACGGGAAACAATTTTCGAGAAACTGCGGGGCATTCAATATGACGGGCAAGACCGCTCTATTGATGTGCGTATTTCCAGGATTCGCCCTAAAGTGGGGGACGATCCAGAAAACCCCAAGCGCATCAAAACGGTACGCTCCAAGGGGTATCTGTTCGTCAAGGAAATCGGCGCAATATAACGGCTGAGTTGGTCGTTGCGGCGCAGGGATGACGCTGGGTGATGTTTGAATAGTATTTTCCTGAGGCTCTACGGGGGCTTGTTGCTGGCGCTGTGTTTGATCGGCGCCATCACCTATGGTGCGGTGGAGCTGGTGAACAGTTACCGATCCGACCTGTACCGTGAAAAGATGGCCCGGGGTACCTTCTTTCTGATGGCGGAAGGCTACCAGCATTATGAGGTTGGCGACCGCGATCGCTGGAGTCAGGTGCTTAGCAAGCTGTTCAGTGCCGAGATCGCGCTGCTCTCCAGTGATGATCTGGCGCTGGGGTATCGGGAACGTTTGCACCTTGAAGACGGCCTTGTGGTGATGCGTCTGAATGACGATGCGGGCTACGCCGATGTCTTGTTTCAGCTTCCTGGCGAAGATGTCTATATCAACACGCGGATGACCAAGGTGTCTGAACAACAGGCGCGGGCTACGGCTGTGTTGATCCTTCATTATTTGTCCCATTTCCAAGAATCAGAGTGGGATCAGGCGTTGACTACTTTGCAGCGTCAGTTCGGTTACCCTCTGACGTTGCTGCAGCGCGATGATGTCTCTCTGGATGATGAGCAAGAACAGCGACTCGGGCGCCGTGAGGTGGTTATTGCTCTTGACGACAGTACTCGCAATGATTCCAGTATCCGGATTTATGCGCCGGTGGCACAAACCGATAAATTGTTGGTGCTTGGCCCGCTGAGCTTGTTTGACCGGTTTCCTATTGAGTTGCTGTTGATTGCTGGTATTACCAGCTTGTTGGCGGTGGCGCTGGCCACTTATCTACAGGTGAGCCCCCTGCAGCGGCGACTCAAGAGGCTTGATAAGGCGGTGAGTCAGTTGGGCAGTGGGGACCTGGGAGCCTATGCCAATATCGAAGGCAGTGATGCCATCGGGCAGGTGGCAGCAACCTTTAATGGTATGACGGCACATATTCGTCGTTTGATTGAGTCACAGCGAGAGATGACTCGCGCAGTGAGCCATGAATTACGCACCCCGGTGGCGCGGTTGCGTTTTGGGCTGGAGATGCTTGCCGATATTGAGTCGGCGGAGCGTCGCCGTGAAAAGCTCAATGCTATGGATCAAGATATCGAACAGCTGGATCAGCTGATTGACGAAATCCTTACCTATGCTCGCTTGGAGCAAGGCACTCCTAATATTGAATTCAAACCGGTGGTGATTGGCGAATTGTGCGAACAGCTGCGCGATGAGTTGGAAACCATTCGTGATGAAACGGTCATCACCGTGAACAACGCTTGCCCGACCCTCAAAGTGGAAGCGGAGGAACGCTATCTGCATCGGGTGCTTCAGAACTTGGTGACCAATGCCTTGCGCTACGCTAAATCCCATATTGTTATGCGGGTTGAGGAGAGTGATGATCTGGTGTTCATTCATGTGGATGACGACGGCCCGGGGATTCCAGAGCACGAACGCGAGCGGGTGTTTAAACCCTTTGCCCGTTTGGATAAGAGCCGCCACCGGGCCAGCGGTGGGTACGGTTTGGGTTTGTCCATTGTGAAACGTATTGTGGATTGGCACGGAGGCGGGATTTGCGTGGATGAAAGCCCGCAAGGTGGTGCCCGCTTTACCGTGACCTTGCCCAAGGATCAGCAGGGCCAGCATGTGCTAGGGCGGGTGAACGAACTTCATTGAATAGGGAAAGCTTAAATGTTCCTCTATTTAGGCCTTTGCACAAAGCCGCTGGTAGCCGATAAGGTCTATTGGGTTGGCCGTTATTGTGCAATGTGTCATCCGGTCTTCATTTAAAATACGCTTTCTATGCTATCTCGTGGCATTTGTTTGATTTCTACCCCCATATGCATAACAAGGTTAGCCGAGCCATGCCTTATATCCTTTCCATCGACCAGGGCACTACCAGTTCAAGGGCGATTGTGTTCGACGCCAATGGGCACGCTTGCGGGCAGGCTCAGAAAGAGTTTCGCCAGTATTTTCCCGAGGATGGCTGGGTGGAACACGACGCCATGGAAATCTGGAATGATACCTTGGCCATGTGTCAGCAAGCCTTGCGCAATGCCCGGGTAGAAGCGCAGCAATTGGTGGCCATTGGTATTACCAATCAGCGTGAAACTACGGTGTTGTGGGATCGCGAAACCGGTGACCCGTTGGCCCGGGCAATTGTTTGGCAGGATCGTCGTACGGCGTCTACCTGTGAAGCGTTGCGTGATCAGGGTCATGAAAATCAGGTGCGTAGCAAAACAGGTTTGTTGCTGGATCCATACTTCTCCGCTACCAAGTTGGCCTGGTTGCTGGATAACGTCCCCAATGCGCGTCAGCGTGCAGAAGCCGGAGAGTTGGCTTTTGGCACTATCGATAGCTGGCTGTTGTGGCAGCTGACCCGTGGCAAGGTGCACGCTACTGACGCCACCAATGCGTCGCGTACCTTATTGTTCAATATTCATGAGCAATGCTGGGATGAAGAGCTGCTGACATTATTCAATGTGCCTGCATCGGTATTGCCCGACGTGCGCGACAGTGCCGCTGATTTCGGTACCACCTGCCCGGAATTGTTGGGCGCGGCGGTGCCGGTGACCGGTATTGCCGGTGATCAGCAGGCGGCGTTGGTGGGGCAGGCTTGTTTTGCTCCGGGGATGGTGAAAAGCACCTATGGCACCGGCTGCTTTATGGTCATGAATACGGGTGAGGCGGTGGAATCCCATAACCGCTTACTGACCACCGTGGGCTATCGCCTCAATGGCAAAACCACCTATGCACTGGAGGGCTCTATTTTTGTGGCTGGAGCGGCGATTCAGTGGCTACGAGATGGCTTGCATTTAATTCGGGATGCCAGAGAAACCGAAGCCCTGGCCCGCCGCGTCGGTTCTGCCGGAGGCGTGTATCTGGTGCCGGCCTTTACTGGCTTGGGCGCACCGTGGTGGGACCCCCATGCTCGGGGAGCCTTAATGGGGTTGACCCGTGATACTGGGATTGCCGAGGTGGTCACCGCGGGGCTGGAGGCCGTGTGTTATCAATCGCGGGATTTGCTGGATGCTATGGCGGCGGATTGTGGCACCCGGCCGACCACCCTGCGGGTGGATGGTGGAATGGTGGTGAATAACTGGCTGAGCCAGACCTTGTCGGATGTGCTGGGCGTCTGTGTGGACCGACCGGTAGTCACCGAAACCACGGCCTTGGGGGCTGCCTATCTGGCTGGCCTGGGGGTCGGGTTGTATGCATCACTGGAATCCATAGCAGAGCAATGGCGTTGTGAACGGGGCTTTTCCCCCGCGCTGGCTGAGCCGGAGCGGCAGAAGCGCTATCAAGGGTGGCGGGATGCGGTGGCTCGAGTTTGTCAGACCTCACGGGGTGCTAATTGATGGCTAACTTGCATAAATGTTAAGGATTTCGCTGGCAGTAAAGAGCGCTTTATAACGATGGACGGTTCGGTTTTGGGGATGATCAAACTGTGACGTAGTCGACATTCAGTATTATTATTAGCACATCAATAATAATATTATGCTACCAGTTGGTGCGATTGCTAATGGGGAGGGTTGCACCAACTCAGGAATCCGGCATGGATCAAACGTTAACGCTTCACCCTGTGGCTTTGCAGTCCCAACAGCTGCGCCGCGTGCGGTTTGCGATCCTAGCGGGTGGCGGTGCCCATACTCTACTTTGTTGGATCGCTTTACAGCTGGATTTTTTCCGGGGTGGAGAGTTCCTTTTCTATTCTCTTTTTGCCGGCATTTGGGCGGGTCATCTTCTCTTTATTCTATTCATGCTGATGGGGCTGAATCGCCGTTTGGCGGAGCCTTCCATGATTATGCCGTTAATGGTGTGGTCGACCACCGGGTTGCTAATAACGGCGTTATTCGTGGATCAGGTACGCCTGTGTGTCATGCTGCTTTTCTTCGCCATTGTTCAGCTTGGGGTGTTTCAGGCGTCGTTGCGGCAGTTCATGGCGCTGGCCAGTTATTGCGTGTTGGGCTACGCAATTGTGCTGGGGGTTATTTGTGTGTACTGGCCGGAAGCGATTGATGCCCGGGGCGAGTGGATTCAGTGGGGGTTGTTTAGTGTCATGGTGGTGGCGGCCATGTTGTTGGCGTCTGAAATTTCCACTATTCGGTTCCAATTGGGCAGGCGTAATCAGCAGTTAGCAGAAATTGTCGAGCGCATTCACGAGATGGCAGTGAAAGATGAATTGACCGGTTTCTATCGTCGCCGCCATGCCATGGAGCTATTAAATAATGCGTGCGGACAGTCTGCCCGCGGGGCGTACCAGTTGGCGGTGGTATACCTGGATTTGGATCACTTCAAGAGAACCAATGACCAGTATGGCCACCGTATGGGCGATGCGGTCTTGCAGCGTTTTGCGGATGTGGCCCGTCGCCACCTGACCAAGCAGGATTTGGCCGCCCGGCTGGGGGGGGAGGAATTCATGTTGGTGCTACCAGTGAGTGACCAGGAGGAGGCACGTAACTTAGTGGAAGGTATTCTGATGAGCATGCGCAGCCAGCGTTTTCAAGATGCTCCGGGGCTGATGGTGACGGTGTCCGGGGGGTTGGCCATGCGGGCGGATGGTGAAACTCCCGCACAACTGATTAAGCGAGCCGATCTCGCCTTGTATCGGGCCAAGGAAACCGGACGCGATAAACTGATCATCGGGGAAACCGAATGAAGCATGCTTTGCATCAGGCGGAAAAGCTGAGATTGAGCGAGAAACGCTTGATGCAAAGGCATAGTCGTTCTGCCATGGTAATCATCGCTATGCACACCCTATTGTGCGTGGTTTATTTTCAGCTTGGCTACATGGATATCTCGCTGACGGAGGCGTTGGTGCTGGCTTTGCTGGTCTGGGGCTCTCTGTTGGCTTACCAGCTGCTGATGGCAACAGGCATCACCTTTAGGCTGCGTGAGCCGAGCTTATCGTTACCGTTAATCCTGTATTTTATCGGCGTGTTCATGGTGTCGGGCTATTACGTGGATGAGTTTCGGCTCAGCGTGGTAACGCTATTTTTTGCCGCGTTATTGTTAGTGTCGTTTCGGCTCAGTGGCAAAGTCATGGTGGCAGTGGCGTTTATGGCCAGTGCGGCCTATGCGTTGATGCTGTGGCTGGCTCTGCAGGATCGTTGGGTACACTTGAGTCTGTCAGTGGAGCTGTTGCAATGGTTGGTATTTGCCATGATTTCGGTGAGTTTTGCCGTCACCGGTGGCAGTATTAATCGCCTTCGCGACGCTCTGGTCGATAAAAATCGTGACCTCGCCAATGCAGTGAAAAAGGTACGGGAAATGGCCATTCGTGATGACCTCACTGGCCTGTTTAACCGCCGCCACTTACTGGAAATTCTGGAGCGCCAGAGGGCTTTGTTCAGCAGTAAGAGCGTGCCGTTTGCGGTGTGTTACGTGGATCTTGACCACTTTAAGAAAATTAATGATCGTCATGGCCATGACTGGGGCGATCGAGTGCTGCGTCAGTTTTCCGAGATGGCGTTGTCGGGAATGCGTGATGGCGATCACTTTGGCCGCTTGGGTGGCGAAGAGTTTCTGCTGGTGTTGCCGCAGAGTGACGCCCAAGGTGCTTTACTGGTGGCAGAACGCTTGCGCTTGCGTTGGCGCGAACAACGCTTCGATGCTCAAGGTGGGCCGGCGATAGTCAGCCTGTCTGTGGGCGTGGCGGCTTACCAGGAGGGAGAGAGCGTGGACGAGTTGCTTAACCGGGCGGATCAGGGCTTATATAGGGCAAAGGCCGGGGGGCGGGACCAGAGCCGAGTTGCATGAGTTGAAAGTCGAACAATGCGATCAGCGGGCTCCGCTAGACGATAAACTCCTGTGCCGCAGAGCAAGTCATTTACGATGGAAAGGGTCTCATTGTTGTAGCGCAGGCCAATATGCACTTTGCATGGTTAGCACTTCAACGTTCAATGCGTTTCGAACGCTACCAGATGCTTGGTTCCCAGCCGGACATGAAGATTGTCGCCTTCTACCACATTGGTGTGGCTGTCTGTTTGGCAGAGCAGGGTTTCTTTGGCGCCGACTCTTAGGTGGTAGAGGATGCTTGCACCGGTGAATTGGCGGCGGGTGACGGGTAGGGCCAGAGGAGCGGATTCGTCGGCGATCACATCTTCCGGTCGTAGCAGAACTTCCACCTCGGTGCCGGGTTGCAGGGGTACGCGGCTGCGCCCGGTCACATCGCCAAGGCTAGTGTGAACGGTGTTACCGTCGTGCACCGTGCCGTGCAGGAAGGTGCCGTAACCGGCGAATTCTGCCACGAAACGATTCGCCGGGGCGTGGTAGATATTGTAGGGGGTATCCCATTGTTCTAGCCGGCCTTGCTGCATGACCCCCACCCGATCGGCCAACGCAAAGGCTTCTTCTTGGTCATGGGTTACCAGCAAGGTGGTGACTTTTTCCTGACGGAGAATATCGCCTAATTCTTGGGCCAGCGACCGGCGTAGATCCAAATCCAGGCTAGCAAAGGGTTCGTCCAGCAACAGCAGGGCTGGCTGGGGGGCCAGTGCTCGGGCTAGGGCGACGCGCTGTTGTTGCCCGCCGGAAAGTTCGTGAGGGTAGCGTTGATCAAGGCCGCCAAGGCGCACTCGTTGCAGGCAGGCTTGCACGCGTTCCTGGCGTTGCGAGCGGCTTTGGTGCCGCAGGCCGAAGGCTACGTTGTCGGCCACGGTAAGGTGGGGGAAAAGGGCATGTTCCTGAAACACCATGCCCAGGCCACGCTGGTTGGGTGGTAGTTGTTGGTGGGGGCCGGAGACGGTTTTGCCCAGAATGCTGATGGAGCCGGAGGTTACTGGTTCCAGCCCGGCAATGGCGCGCAGGGTGGTGGTTTTTCCGCAACCACTTGGGCCGAGCAGGCACGCGATTTCCCCGGCGGCCAGCGTCAGGCTCAGGTCATTGACGACGGTCTGCTGGTGGTAGCCGCAGGCCAGATGATTGAGGCTAAGCAGTGGTTCTTTCATGATTGCGCAGCTCTAGGCTGCACGCAACACGCAAACGTATGCGTGTGAGGCGTGCAGCGTTGCCATCAATGTTGGCCAGTGAGCAGAAATTCCAGCAAGGCTTTCTGCGCGTGCAGGCGGTTTTCGGCTTCGTCCCAGACCACGGCGCGGGGGTCGTCCATCATTTCGTGGCTGACTTCTTCGCCACGGTGGGCGGGCAGGCAGTGCATGAACAGCGCATCCGGATCGGCTTTGTCCATTAGTTCAGGGGTGACTTGATAACCCTCAAACGCGTTAAGGCGGGTTTGCTGTTCATCTTCCTGGCCCATGGAAGCCCACACATCGGTCACTACCAGATGAGCGCCTTGCACGGCGGTGGCCACGTCCGCTTCTAAGCTGACCCGCTCCGGATAGCGGCCCAGCAGGTCGTTATCTGGGGTGAAGCCGTCTGGGCAGCTGATGACCAATTCGAAATCAAACTGGTTGGCAGCGTTAATGTAACTGGCACACATGTTGTTGCCATCACCGACCCACACCACTTTCTTGCCTTGGATGCTGCCGCGATGCTCTACAAACGTCTGCATGTCGGCGAGTAGCTGGCAGGGGTGGAAGTCATCCGTGAGGGCGTTTATCACGGGTACCGCGCAGTGGTCGGCAAAGGTCTGCAGGGTGGCGTGGTCAAAGGTGCGGATCATTACCGCATCGACCATGCGTGACAGTACCCGTGCTGAATCTTCAATCGGTTCACCCCGGCCCAGCTGAGTGTCTCGGGGCGAGAGAAAGATGCTGGAGCCACCAAAATGGGTCATCGCTACTTCAAAGGATACCCGGGTGCGGGTGGATGATTTTTCGAAAATCATGCCCAGCGTTTTGCCTTTCAATGGCTCATGGTTCTGGCCGTTGCGCAGCATGGTTTTCAGCTCAATGGCGCGCTGAATCAGGTAGCCGAGTTCATCTGGAGTTAGATCGGTCAGGGTCAGGAAATGACGGGTCATGCGACCTCCTGCTCATCGGCAAAACGGTGGATCAGGGCAGACAGGGTGTCCACTAGATGCTGCATTTCAGTTTGGTTGATCACTAGCGGTGGCAGTAGCCGTACCACGGATCCGGCGGTGACATTGATTAGTAGGCCGGCGTCGCGGGCGCGGTTGACCAGCTCGGGACAAGGGCGATCGAGCTGGATACCTAGCATCAGACCCCGCTGACGAATTTCGGTGACCATGGGCAGGTCTGAAAACGCCTGAGTAAAGGCATCTTTCAGCCAGGCGCCTTTGTCGGCCACACCATCAATGACATCATCGGTGAGCGCATTGACGACGGTCAGGGCAGTAGCGCAACCCAACGGGTTGCCGCCGTAGGTGCTGCCGTGATTACCGGGGCCGAACACACCTTCGGCTTTGCCGGCAACCAGGCAGGCGCCAATCGGAAAGCCGTTGCCTAGGCCTTTGGCCGTGGTCAGCACATCCGGAGTGACATTGGCACCCAGGCAGGCAAAGTAATCCCCGGTGCGGCCGTTGCCGGACTGTATTTCATCGAGCATCAGTAGCCAGTCGTTGCGATCGCACAGGGCGCGCAGGCCAGCCAAGTAGTCGTCCGCAGGAATGTGGATGCCACCTTCGCCCTGCACCGGTTCTACCAGTACAGCGACGATGTCGCGGTTCTCTGCTAATGCTTCTACTGCCGCCAAGTCATTGAACGGGACGCGAACAAAGCCGTCCAGCAAGGGTGCAAAACCTTCCTGCACCTTGGCGTTGGCAGTGGCCGACAAGGTGGCCATGGTGCGGCCGTGAAAGCTGCCTTCCATCACCACCACGGTGGGGCAGGTGATCTGTTTGCGAGAGCCGTACAGGCGGGCAATCTTGATGGCCGCTTCGTTGGCTTCTGCACCAGAATTGGAGAAAAACACGTTTGCCATGCCGCTCAACTCACACAGACGCTGCGCCAGCGATTCTTGGGCGGGAATGCGGTACAGGTTGGACGTGTGCACTAATTGCCTGGCCTGTTCAGCCAGGGTTCGGGTCACCGCCGGGTGGCAGTGGCCTAGGTTACACACACCAATTCCGGAGATGGCATCCATGTATTTGTGGTCGTTTTCGTCATATAACCACACGCCTTCGCCCCGCACGAAAGCCACTGGCTGGCGCGCGTAGGTGGGGATCAAATATTGCGACATAGCAGGCAATTGATAATTGGCAATGAATAATTGATAACGAGCCAGTGCGCTCTTATCCGCGTCTGGTTCCCGTCCCAAAACAAAAAACGGCAGCCGAGGGCTGCCGGAACCGCCGATAATAGCGCAGTTATTGGCCAATAGTTAATAGTTGATGCAAGACAATGAACAAGGGCAGACTGCTCTGCATTAGATTTTCGCTATCAACTATTCATTATTGACTGCCTATTGCCCTATGAATCCTGTCCAGCTGAGTATTTTTGCCAACCGCCTTGGCGGTATCTGTGAGGAAATGGGTGCGGTATTGCGCCTGAGTGCGCTGTCCCCGAACATCAAGGACCGACTCGACTTTTCCTGTGCTATTTTTGATGCCCAAGGTCGGCTGTGCGCCCAGGCGGCCCATATCCCGGTGCATCTTGGGTCCATGGCTTATGCCATGGCGGATCTGGTCACGGGCAGAGAGTGGCAGGCAGAAGATCTGATGGTGGTGAATGATCCCTATTTGGGTGGCACGCATTTGCCGGATGTAACGGTGGTTGCGCCGGTATTTCAGTCGCAGACCCTAATGGGCTTCACTGTGACCCGGGCCCACCATGCGAATATTGGTGCCCACAGCCCTGGATCCATGCCGGTATCTACCCATCTGGAGCAAGAAGGGATTGTTATTGCTCCCAGTTGGCTAAAACGCGCAGGGCAATGGCAGGTGCCTTTGTGCCGGCGCCTAGCCGGGCTGGAGGAGCACGGGACGTTGCCGGTAGAGACTCCGCGTTTTGCCGACTTTTCTGCCCAGGCTAGTGCCTGTGAGGCGGGTGCCCGGCGTTTGGCGGAGCTGGCCGATCAGCAATTTGATCTGGTGGCGGCCTTTGATGCCCTCAATGCGTATGGTGAAAAGCGTGCTCGCGCTCGCATCGCGACCCTGCCGGATGGTTGTTACCGGTTCCAGGATTACATGGACGACGATGGCCAAGGCCAGCAGGGCATCCTCATTACCGTCAGCCTCACGATTTGCGGAGATCAGGCCTCTCTGGATTTTAGTGGCACGGCAGATCAGGTGGCGGGAAATATCAATTGCCCGTTGTCCGTGGCAGCCGCAGCGGTCTATTACTGCTTTCGCTGCTTGATGGACGATGACGTGCCTGCCTGCGATGGTCTCTTTCGGCCTATAAAGCTGTCCGCTCCGCCAGGCTCGTTGCTCAATGCCCGCCGCCCGGCGGCGGTGGCTGCCGGCAATGTGGAAACCAGTTCACGGGTGGTGGATGTGGTGCTGGGTGCGCTGGCTCAGGCGGCGCCGGAGGCAATTCCCGCAGCCAGTCAGGGAACCATGAATAATGTGGCTATGGGCGCTGGCGGTGACAATGGCTGGGATTATTACGAAACCATGGCCGGTGGTACGGGCGCTCATGCTGGTGGCCCTGGGCTGTCGGCGGTGCACAGTCATATGACTAATACTCTTAATACGCCAGTCGAAAGCCTTGAGTCTCACTATCCGCTGAGGGTGCACCGTTATCAATTGCGCAGGGGCAGTGGGGGGAGTGGGCAGTTTATGGGGGGCGAGGGCTTGGTCCGTGAGTTGGAGTTCTTGGCTGATGCCCAGGTCACCCTGCTTACTGAGCGTCGCCTTTTCGCTCCCTGGGGGCTGGCCGGAGGGCAGAGTGGAGCGGTGGGGGAAAACCGCCATAACGGCCGGTTGTTGCCACCGAAAGCCAGCTTCACCGCTCGCCCCGGTGATCGGTTGTTAGTGGCTTCACCCGGCGGTGGCGGGTATCGCGGCAGGGAATGCAAATGAGAACTATAGCATATTGATATTGATTCTTTTTCGTTATATCTTCTGCGCGCTTACATTATTTACATTTGCGTCGGGAAGGGAAAAGTCATGTATTTGCAGCGCCGCTTGCTTTGCTGTGCCATCGCCTCCGCTATGGCCGCTCCAGCTTTTGCTGATCAAGCCAATGAGCTGAAACCGGTACAGATTATTGGGGATCGTCAGAGCACTTTTAGCGTCAGTGGCTCTGCCCACGTGCTTTCTAACGAAGATTTGGAAGAAAAGGAAAACACCGATGTGCACCGCATGCTGCGCGACGTGCCCGGCGTGTATTTCCAGGAAGAAGATGGATACGGCCTGCGCCCAAATATCGGTATCCGTGGTTCCGGCCGAGATCGCTCCAGTAAAATCTCTTTGATGGAAGATGGTGTGCTGATTGCGCCGGCCCCCTATGCTGCTCCGGCCGCTTATTATTTCCCTAGTGCCGGTCGTTTCTACGGTGTTGAGGTGTTGAAAGGGCCGGATACCTTGCGTTATGGGCCCTTCACCGTGGGCGGGTCCATTAACTTCCTGTCCACCCCGATTCCTGCCCGTGCGTCTGGCATGGTGAATGTGGAGGGTGGTGAAGATGGATCGCAGCGTGCCCATGCCTATTATGGGGCCACCGAAGGTCAGTTTGGTTTCATGCTGGAAACCCATCAACAACGAGCTCAAGGCTTCAAGGATATCGACCGTTCCAACCGCGATAGTGGTTTTGATAAGCGTGATTATGTCGCCAAGCTGCGCTGGCAGGCCCCGGAAACCGCGGATATTCAACAGGCATTTGAGTTGAAGCTGGAGCATTCCAGTGAGGTTTCTGATGAAACCTACCTGGGCCTGACCGACCGGGATTTCGAGAATGATGCCAACCGTCGCTACGGTATGAGCGATATCGATCAGATGGATAATGATCGAGACGCGGTATCTTTGCGCCATACCTTAGTGTTTGACGAGAACACCCAGTTGAACTCCGTGGTGTATCGTAACGAGTTCAACCGTAACTGGTACAAATTGGCCAGTATTGGTGGCCAGAGCATTGGTGGTTTTGTGGCGGATGCTAACGCTAATGGTGGCACTAAGCAGGCCGTGTTGAGTGGTGCTGCTGATGCCACGGATTTGGTATTCAAGAACAATAATCGGGAGTACATCTCTGAAGGTGTGCAGACTGAATTGAATCACCGTTTCCAGACCGGTTCTGTGGACAATGATCTGATTGTCGGGGCTCGTTACCATCAGGATGAAGTGGATCGTTATCAGCCCACGGACACCTTTGATCAGGTCAATGGCAGCTTGGTGTACCAGTCGTCCACCTTGCCCACGGGTGGTGATAACCGTTTGGAAAATGCGGATGCTGTGTCTGCCTGGATTATAGATCACGCTTATATTGGTGATTTTATTGTCACCGGCTCATTGCGCTACGAGAACGTGGAAAGCAAGAGCAAGCGTTGGGGCGATCCGGCACGTAACACGGTGAGCTCACGCACTGAAAATCGTAACGAAGAACTGATGGCGGGGCTGGGGGCTACTTGGCTGCTCAATGACAATTGGTCGTTGTTAGCGGGCGTTCACCAGGGCTTTGCGCCGGCAGGCGCGTCTTCCCAGAAAGGCACTGATGCGGAAAAAAGCGTTAACTACGAAACCGGTTTCCGCTACTGGCAGGAAAACTTCAGTGCGGATGTGATTGCGTTCTACAGCGATTATGAAAATACCATTCAGAACTGTTCTATTGCTAATCCATGCCCCAATGGCAATGACTTTGGCACCCAGAGCTTTGGTGAGTCGGAAGTACGGGGTCTGGAAGTGGGCTTGAGCAGTGTGATTTGGGAAGGTGATAGTGGCCTGCGAGCGCCGGTACGGCTGGCTTATACCTACACTGACGGTGAAATCACCAAGGATGCGGATGACCTGTCGGTGCTGGAGGGCGATGTGTTGCCTTACCTGCCTGAGCATTTGGCTAGCCTGACGTTTGGTTTGGAGAAGCCGGCGGCTTGGTCTGCGCTGATGTCAGTCAGTCACACCGATGGCATGTGTATCGATAATAGCTGTGACCGCCCGGGAGAAGTCACCACGTTCAAACGCACCAGCGATTACGTGATTGCCGATATCGTGGCGACTTATCAGGTGAACAGTGATATGGAAGTGTATGTCAAAGTGGATAACGTGTTTGACGATCAAGAAATCGTTTCTCGTGACCCTGCCGGTGCTCGCCCCAACAAGCCGCGTACTGGCTACGTGGGCATGAAAGTGCATTTCTGAGGTTGCTCTTTGTGGTAAGAAGAAAAGGGGGCTTTAAGCCCCCTTTTCTGTTTCGTGCCTCTTGAAGCTGCGCCTCTGTGACCCCATCTGGGATGGGCAGGGCCATCAGTGGTAGAATAGTGGCCAACCACAGCCAATACACCCCACAACCGCCAGGTAGTCAGTATGGATGTTATCCAGGTCATCAAAGACCAGATCGAAAAGAACCCGGTGATCCTCTACATGAAAGGGTCCCCCCAGTTTCCCCAGTGTGGGTTTTCCGCACAGGTGGTGGAAGCGATGACCGCCGTTGGCAAGCCGTTTGCCTATGTGAATATTCTGGAAGCCCCAGAAATTCGTCAGAATCTGAAAGAATATGCTAACTGGCCGACTTACCCGCAGTTGTGGGTGGGCGGCGAATTGGTTGGCGGCTGCGACATCATTATGGATATGTACCGCTCCGGTCAGCTTAAAGAGATGGTTGACGGCGTTGCCGTGGAATCGGATGACGACGCTTGAATAGGGCGTTGGTATTACGTAAAACCCGGCCTTAGCGCCGGGTTTTTTTGTCTATAGCGTCTTTTTTTGTGGCATTCTTGTTGATCTGCTGCAATTGATTAATACGTGCCCTAGCCCTGAATTGACGGCGTTTTGCGCAAACGATGCAGATTCCTGCTAAAGAACGCCTTTTGCCTGTTGAAAGCCGGGACACAATCCCCATGATTGTCCAATGCGGCACTAGCCCAATGCAGTATTGCCATGGGCGTTGTATGATCTGCTGCACTGATTTCAAGCGGCCAGAGAGATGGCACTGCTCTGGCTATATCGTATAAATGGAAACAATGGAGAGAAACAATGGGCGTTCTGGTAGGTAAACCTGCACCGGATTTTACTGTTCCTGCTGTATTGGGCGATGGCAGCATCGTTGATGAGTTCACCCTGTCTGAAGCCATTAAAGGCAAGTATGGCCTGGTGTTCTTCTACCCGCTGGACTTCACCTTCGTGTGCCCGTCCGAGCTAATTGCTCTGGATCATCGCATGGACGCGTTCAAAGAACGCAACGTGGAAGTGATTGGCGTTTCCATCGATAGTCATTTTACTCACAACGCATGGCGCAACACGCCGGTTAACGATGGCGGCATCGGCCCAGTGAAATACACCCTGGCCGCAGACATGAACCACGGTATTGCCCAGTCCTATGACGTTGAGTCCGAAGGCGGTATGGCTTTCCGTGGTGTGTTCCTGATCGATCAAAACGGTGTCGTGCGCAGCCAGATCGTTAACGATCTGCCACTGGGTCGTAACATGGACGAGCTGATTCGTCTGGTTGATGCCCTGCAGTTCCACGAAGAGCACGGTGAAGTGTGCCCGGCGGGCTGGCAGAAAGGCGATTCCGGTATGAAGGACACCCCGGACGGCGTGGCCGAGTACCTGTCTGGTAATGCCGACAAACTGTAATAATAAGCCGCACAAAGAAAAGGGGGCGCTAGAAATAGCGCCCCTTTTTTTATGCTGTTTTCTGGATGCTTGAAGCTGGATGACTGGCGTTAAAATCTAGATCAAAAACGCGGCGTATCGTCAGCTGTTCAACTCAATCCAGTTCTCTCGCCAGAGTTGGCGGGATGGTTTTTGCGGGTGGAGGCGGCCAGCCGCCCAAAGTCTTAAAGCGATTGACCATTGAGCAGAATAGTTCTGCAGTGCGAGTAGCGTCATACAGTGCGGAGTGGGCCTCGCGCTGGCTGAAGCGGATACCGGCAGCTTCACAGGCTTTCGCCAGCACCGTCTGCCCGTAGACTAGGCCGGCCAGAGTGGCGGTATCGAAGCTGGAGAACGGGTGGAACGGGTTACGCTTAATGTCGGTACGGTCGGTGGCGGCGTTCAGGAAGCCCTGATCGAAGAAACTGTTATGTCCCACCAATACCGCACGGCTGCAGGCGTGTTGCTTTATCGCCTTACGCACAGGCTCGAATACACCCTTGAGGGCGGTTTCTTCCGGTACCGCACCGCGCAACGGGTTGTTTGGGTCTATACCGGTAAAGTCCAGTGCAGCTTGTTCCAGATTGGCTCCGGGGAACGGGTCCACATGAAATTGGATACGAGTGGACGGGCGCAGGTTGCCCTGGGCGTCCATTTCAATCAAAACGGCGGCGATTTCCAGCAGCGCGTCGGTTTGGGAATTAAATCCCCCTGTTTCCACGTCGATTACAACGGGTAAAAAGCCGCGGAAACGTAGCGCCAGGCTAGGATGCTGATCGCTCATGATCACTCCATCAAACATAAAGACCCCGCAGGAACGCTAAGCGTAACGGCGAGGGGGGCTTATGCTACCGGAATAGCTACGCAGGCAACAGACGAAACCGCACGCGCGGCCGTCATGGAGGTGACGGGCAAGGGGGCAGGCGGGTACAATACGCCCCCTCTATATGCCTCACGATTCATCGGGCGCTGGCTCATGCGCTGCCGGCGACCCATTTGCGGAGTCTTTTCAATGTCCAAGATCAACAAGGTGGTACTGGCTTATTCCGGTGGCCTGGATACCTCGGTTATCGTCAAATGGCTGCAAGATACCTATGACTGTGAAGTGGTGACGTTCACCGCGGATATCGGTCAGGGTGAGGAAGTGGAGCCAGCCCGGGCCAAGGCAGAAGCCATGGGCGTGAAAGAGATCTACATTGAAGACCTGCGCGAAGAGTTCGTCCGTGATTATGTCTTCCCTATGTTCCGCGCCAATGCCATCTACGAAGGTGAATATCTGCTGGGTACGTCTATTGCGCGCCCATTGATCGCTAAGCGCCTGGTGGAAATCGCCGAAGAAACGGGCGCCGATGCTATTTCTCATGGCGCCACCGGCAAAGGTAACGACCAGGTGCGTTTCGAGCTGGGCGCCTACGCCTTGGCCCCCGGCATCCAGGTAATTGCTCCCTGGCGCGAGTGGGACTTGAACTCCCGCGAAAAGCTGATGGCGTATTGTGAAGAGCGCAATATTCCGGTGGATTTCTCCAACAAGAAGAAAAAATCCCCGTACTCCATGGATGCCAACCTGCTGCACATCTCCTATGAAGGCGGCAACCTTGAAGACCCGTGGTGGGAAGCGGAAGAAGACATGTGGCGTTGGAGCGTTAGCCCGGAAGCAGCGCCGGATCAGGCGACTTACATTACTCTGGGCTTCGAAAAAGGCGATATCGTTTCTATCGATGGTGAAACCCTGAGCCCGGCCGATGTGCTGACCAAGCTGAACAAGCTGGGTGGAGATAACGGCATTGGCCGCCTGGATATCGTGGAAAACCGCTATGTGGGCATGAAGTCCCGTGGCTGCTACGAAACACCCGGTGGCACTATTATGTTGCCGGCTCACCGTGCCATCGAGTCTCTGACACTGGATCGTGAATCTGCACACTTGAAAGATTCGGTAATGCCCAAGTACGCGGAGCTGCTGTACAACGGTTACTGGTGGAGCCCGGAACGTCTGGCTCTGCAGAAGCTGATTGATGCCACCCAGGAACACGTGAACGGTGAAGTACGCCTGAAGCTCTATAAAGGCTGCGTGACTGTGGTGGGTCGTCGTTCCGACAATGACAGCTTGTTCGACGCCTCCATTGCTACTTTTGAAGACGATGCCGGTGCTTATGATCAGAAGGACGCGGAAGGCTTTATTAAGCTAAATGCTCTGCGCTTACGTATTGCGGCTAAAACCGGCCGTAAGCTTAGCTAAGAAACGCGGCACGTTGCATGTGCACGGAAACCGCCGCGAACCCTGGGTTCGCGGCGGTTTTTTTTGGCTGTTTTTCAGCCCCATAGGTCACATGGACATCTGCAAATCGCATTTCGATCGTAGGATCTTTGCCTCGGTAGAAGGCAACTATTTGCATTTGCCCTACACAGCATCGCTGTGAGCGCAGCTGACAGCACGTTTCTGCCTGCTCGTTTGGTCTGGGTGAATGTGAATACTCACCTGCAACGTATACATGACGACCGTAGGCCGAAAAGCAGATGTAGATTACCAGGATTCTGTGTTGCTGCTTTGGATCATGTTGCCGAATGCTAGGCTCAGATAGTTCTCTGGCCTTGGCGGGCGTGGGACCTTACGCGTTAGCTTTACGGTTTTTTTCTTGTTAATTCACCAAACTGACACCACACTCCGCCCTGATAGGGCAGGGCCTGTACAAGCCTTGTAGCGTTCTAATATCGTTGGGAGCCATTCTTGCATGCGAATCCTGCATACCATGTTGCGTGTGGGCGACCTTGAGGCGTCCGTTGCTTTCTATACTCAGGTGCTGGGAATGACCGAATTGCGTCGTAAAGAGTATCCGGAAGGCCGCTTTACCAATGTTTTTGTGGGCTTCCAGCCAGAATCTGAGGGTGCGGTGCTGGAGTTGACCTACAACTGGGATCAGAGCGCCTATGATCTGGGCGACGGTTATGGTCATGTGGCTCTTGCCGTGGACGACGTGTACGCTGCTTGTGAGCGTATTCGGGAAAAAGGTGGCCGTATTACCCGTGAGCCGGGGCCCATGAAACACGGCACTACGGTACTGGCCTTTGCCCAAGACCCGGATGGCTACAAAGTCGAATTGCTGGGACGCGATTGATGGTATCGAATGATTCGCAGGCACTTAGCAAGGTGACGGTAGGGTGGCGCGAGTGGGCTACTTTGCCGGAGCTGGGTATTGATGCCATCAAGATGAAGGTGGATACCGGTGCTCGTACCTCGGCGTTGCATGCCTATGAGGTAGAAACCTTTGAGCGCGGCGGTAACGAATGGGTACGTTTTTGTATTCATCCGATTCAAGATCAGAACACCATTCGTGAATGTGAAGCCCCTGTGCTGGATCGCCGAGTGGTCACTGACTCCGGTGGGCACAAGGAAGAGCGGCCCGTGATTCGCACAGAGATCGCGTTAGGTGGGCGCCAATGGCCCATAGAAATCACCCTCACTGACCGTGAAAATATGAAATTCCGCATGCTGCTGGGACGAACCGCCATGGATTTGATAACTGTGGACCCGACAGCCTCATTCCTACTGGGCGGCACAAAAGAGCAACCATGAAAATTGCGATTCTTTCCCGAAACAAGCGTTTGTACTCTACGCGTCGCCTGGTCGAAGCCGGCGAAGCAGCGGGCCATGAAATGCACGTAATTGACACTCTGCGTTGCTATATGAGCATGGTGGCCCACAAGCCGGAGATTCACTACAAAGGTGAAGTGCTGGAAGGCTTTGATGCGGTGATCCCCCGTATTGGCGCCTCGATTACCCAGTACGGCACGGCGGTGGTGCGCCAGTTTGAAATGATGGGCGTGTTTCCGGTGAATGAATCGGTGGCGATCTCCCGTTCCCGGGACAAACTTCGCTCCTTGCAGCTATTGTCCCGTAAAGGGGTTGGCCTGCCGATTACCGGTTTTGCTCATTCTCCGGATGACATTCCTGATCTGATCAACATGGTTCGCGGTGCGCCGCTGGTGATCAAAATGTTGGAAGGCACCCAGGGAATCGGTGTGGTGCTGGCGGAAACACGCAAGGCGGCAGAGTCGGTGATCGAAGCCTTTATGGGTTTGAACGTCTCGGTGATGGTGCAGGAGTACATCAAGGAGGCCGGCGGTGCGGATATCCGCTGTTTTGTGGTGGGCGGCAAGGTGATTGCGGCCATGAAGCGCCAGGCCGCCCCGGGTGAATTTCGCTCCAACCTGCACCGCGGTGGCAGTGCTAGCCTGATCCGTATTACCCCGGAAGAGCGCGCCACTGCGGTGCGTGCTGCGCGCATCATGGGCCTCAACGTGGCCGGTGTGGATATCCTGCGTTCACACCATGGCCCTGTGGTTATGGAAGTGAATTCCTCGCCGGGCCTCGAAGGCATCGAAACAGCCACCAATAAGGATGTGGCCGGTTTGCTGATCAAATTTATCGAAAAGGATGCGCGGCCTTATAGAACCCAGACAAAAGGATCCAAAGGCTGACGGAGGTCACCGTAGGAGCCCCTTGAGGGACGAAATGGGTAGGCGCCATTGGCCTCTTAAGGGCTCCTGCAGAGAGATCTTTAGCTCAACGGTTTTTCTCTAAGGTATTGAATAAAAAATGAAAAATAGTAGAGAGCCTAAAAATACCCCCTTCGAGATCAACGGCATTACGGTTCAGCCCGGCACTCGGGCGAAAGTGGAATTGCCGTTAGCGCAGCTTTATACCCAAACACCGTTAAACGTACCGATCCATGTGATTCATGGGCGTAAGCCGGGACCGGTATTTATGGTCAGCGCGGCTATCCATGGAGACGAACTGAACGGCGTGGAAATCATTCGCCGCCTGTTGCGCCACTCCGCATTAAAGAACCTTAGCGGTACCGTGCTGGCGGTGCCGGTGGTGAATGTGTTCGGCTTTATCCATAAATCCCGTTACCTGCCGGATCGCCGGGACTTGAATCGCTGTTTTCCCGGTTCTGAAACCGGCAGCTTGGGCGCGCGAATGGCGTGGCAGTTCAAGACTCAAGTGCTGGACCGGGTTAGCTATGCGGTGGACTTGCATACCGGCGCTATTCATCGCGATAACCTGCCACAAATTCGGGCTAATCTGTCCAACGAAGATACCGGTGCCATGGCTAACGCCTTTGGCGTGCCGGTGGTGATTAACTCGGTACTGGGCGAAGGCACCTTGCGCGAAGTGGCAGAAGCTCAAGGCATTCCGGTGATTACCTATGAAGCTGGCGAAGCGTTGCGTTTTGATGAATCCTGTATCCGTGCCGGCGTCAAAGGCGTGCTCAATGTCATGCATCACCTAGGAATGACCGGTAGCCGCCGTACCAAAGCCCCGCGCGAGCCTTATATTGCTCGTTCTTCAAGCTGGGTCCGTGCGGAACGCGACGGTGTGTTCTTGTCACTGGTGGCGCTGGGTGCGTGGATTAAAAGCGGCGATTTGATCGGTCGCATTTCCAGCCCGTTTGGTGGCGACGACGTGGATATTATTTCTCCCGCATCGGGCATTCTGGTGGGTCGCAATAACTTGCCGCTGGTGAATGAAGGCGAAGCCTTGTATCACATTGCTCGTTTCGAGGAAGTCAGTGAAGTGGCGGAGTCACTGGAAGTCTTTACCTCGGATATCGAAGACGGGCCGACGCAATCCGGGCAGCTGCCGATTGTATAGAGCATGGCGCGTTGAATTGAGTCAGGAAAGAATGGGGCTCGCTGTTCGTGGTAACGGCTTAACGCTTTACAAGACTCCTTATGCCGGTTTGCGTTTGTCTTATGCCTCATTGTTGGGCCGACCTGACACTCGTCTTTTGTTATACTGCGCCGCTATATGGATGCCTCGTTGATTGAGTATTTGGAGTAACTAGATGGTCGCTTTGGTCAAGCCGCATGGTGCGGATGAATTAACCCCCCTTTACGTCGCCGATGAAGACGCCCGCGTTGCCTTGCAGCGTGAAGCGGAGACTCTGCCTTCGGTGGCGATCAGTTCCTCGGCCGCCGCCAATGCGGTGATGATGGCGGCTGGTTATTTTACCCCGCTCACGGGTTATATGAATAAGGCCGATATGTTGTCGGTGGCTGATAACCTGACGACCGCCGATGGCCTGTTCTGGCCTGTGCCGATCCTCAATATGTTGAAGGATGTTAGCGCTATTGCCGGGGCCAAACGTATTGCTTTGCGCGATCCCAATGTGGAGGGTGAGCCGGTAATTGCGGTGATGGACGTGGCGGCCATTGAGGAAGCAACTGACGCTGAGTTGGAAGCCGTTGCGGAGAAGGTTTTTGCCACCACAGACAAGCAACATCCGGGCGTGGCCAACTTCCTTGCTGCGGGTAACTTTATTGTTTCCGGCGACATCCAGGTGTTGAATTACTCCTACTTTGCTGACGACTTCCCCGACACCTTCCGCACCGCTGTGTCCATCCGTAATGAATTTGTTGAACGCGGCTGGAATAATGTGGTTGCTTTCCAGACCCGTAATCCGATGCACCGTGCCCACGAAGAACTGTGCCGCATGGCCCAGGAAGCGCTGAACGCCGATGGCATCCTGATTCACATGCTGCTGGGCAAGCTGAAAGCCGGCGATATTCCGGCTGACGTGCGCGATGCCTCCATTCGCAAGATGGTAGACGTCTATTTTCCGCCCAATACCGTGATGATTACCGGCTACGGCTTTGACATGCTATATGCTGGCCCCCGTGAAGCGGTACTACACGCGGTATTCCGCCAGAACTGTGGTTGCAGTCATTTGATCGTTGGTCGTGATCATGCCGGAGTGGGTGATTATTACGGTGCCTTCGACGCACAAACCATCTTCCAGGAGAAAGTGCCAGCGGGTGCACTGGAAATTAAAATCTTCGAAGCCGACCACACCGCCTATTCGAAAAAACTCGATCGCGTGGTGATGATGCGCGATGTGCCTGATCACACCAAAGACGATTTTGTTCTCCTGTCAGGTACCAAGGTGCGTGAGATGTTGGGCCAAGGCATTGCGCCGCCGCCGGAATTTTCGCGCCCGGAAGTGGCACAGATTCTGATGGATTATTATCAGGCGCTGGATGCCGGAAAGTAATCGGCCCCAAGAGTCGTTGCGCTTGATCGACATTGAGTAAAAGGAAAAAGCCTCTGGAAAGAGGCTTTTTTTGTTTATGGACTGTCGACGTTGGACAGGAAAAAATAAGCAACTAATAAGCAACTAAGGAGAGCGGCTGGCCATCGTCGCGTTTTTAGCCGTGTTATTGTGGCTGGTTCGGTCCCGTGCATTGGAAGGTGGCATTGACGGTCCAGCCGATGCAATTTCCATCCTGGGTTTCATTGTTGCAGGTCCGTTTCGGTTTGCCGCTGGGAATCGCACCGTTATAACCCCAGCCTTGGCATTGGGTGTTGGCTTTCTGCAGGCCCTGTTGCCAATCTATCTGTGGGTTTTGCATCAGGCTGTAGTCGGTGGCCAGGGTCACGGAGCCTTCGGCTTGGTTGCCATCGGCGACGCGAATCGGCGAGGCGGGGGTTACGCAGGCGGTCAGCGAAGCAAAGGCAAGAACGGCAATCAATCGAGTGAGCATAAAGCGCTCCAGTCAGTTTGTGAGCATTAACCGGCAAGTTTACGGGCTGGCTTGACGGACTCAAGCGGCAATCTGTAAAGAAAGCAAAATGGTGATAACGGTAGTGTCTGTATTCCCGCAAAAGAGGCAACAGACCAGTGGAGCCGTTTGACAGAGCAATGGCGCTGATTGGCAGGTATTATGCTGATTTTACGGGGTGGTTTTTAAGATCCCGTCCGTCGATTTTTCGGGCAGTAGGTCTGCCCAGAACCCAGGGAAAAGCTGATGACAGTGATTCTGGCCTGCCTGCTAATTTATGCCGGCTGTATTCTTTTTATCCGGATGCGTAATCGCGAGCCGTTTGGCTTGAAGCGCCAGTTGTCGGATTTTTCCACCTTTATGGTGCCGTTCAATATCCCCGCCTATTTGCTGTCCAAAGTGCCAACCACACCGCGTATCGATTTGTCGTATCTGCCGGAGCTGCAACTGATTGAAGATAACTGGGAAACCATCCGTGATGAGGCGGTGGCGCTGTACCAAGGTGGTTTAATTACGGCAAAGGATGACCTGCCCGCTAGCAGCTTCTATAAGGATAACCGTTGGACCAGCTTCTACTTGAAGGTGTACGACAATAAGCTTCCCTCCGCCTACAATTTAGCGCCTAAAACCATGGCGCTGCTGGAGCAAATCCCGACGCTGAATATCGCCTTGTTCGCGGTGTTGATGCCGGGCAAGAAGCTCAATCGGCACCATGATCCTTTTGCCTACACCTTGCGATACTCCATTGGGTTGAGTACACCCAACGATGAAGGCTGCGGATTGACGGTGGATGAAGAGGATTATATCTGGCGTGATGGCGACAGTATTATCTTTGATGAAACCTATATTCATTCCGCTTGGAACCGTACCGAGACGCCTCGTATTATTTTGATGACAGACGTGGACCGGCCCATGAAAATTAAATGGGTGCAGAAGAGCTATTGGTTTTTTGGCTGGTTCTTTAATCGTTTGTTCATGATCGATAACGTGGATAGCAGCCATACGGGTATTGGCAACAAATTGGGCAAGGGGGTGTTGGCTTACAAGGCGTTCCTTAAGTCCGTGAAAAGAAAGAACAAGCCGTTCTATGTGACAGCCAAATGGATAGTGGTGCTGGCGGTGCTGGGCAGTATCGGTTACCGGTTGGTGTAAGGAGGGGGCGCTGCCTGCACCCGGTGAGGGTCTGATTTAGCTGCAGCATACCCTCCGACTGCAAGCCTCTTTCTCCTTCTCGGCTTGCCAATAAACGTGTGTCTTTATTTATGATGTGAACCCCGCAGCATCTGGGGCCGGGGGGTATTTGAGTACCGCGCTTGGCTTGTGATGCCAGCAAACAGAAGCATTGCGCAGGCTGCTGGGGCCGGCATCACTGGTGTGGCGCGGCGTTGGAGCAGGCAAACGGGTGTGGATCGGCAGCTCGAGAGTCGGTTACACATGACGCCCGTTAGCCTCATATACGTATAGCCTTTGTTATTCCGGCCTGATCGGCGTTTCCCCTGCGCCCATGGCACCGTTATTATGGCCAACTTGATCGGCCGCCCATTAGGTGGCCTGGGCACACAGACCTGTAAAGCAAGGATCTAACAATGAAAAACGTGGTGGCGATTCCAGCAAACCCGGCGCTGGTGAACAGCACAGAAGATTTTATTCATGCGGTTGAAAACGACCGTAAAGATAGCGCAGAAAAGTTTATTGAGATGGTGGACCACCTGACCGATCGTGTTATTAGCCTGCTTCTTTTGGAACCGGCCAACAGGACCGAGCTTTCTGGCGGCCAGAAAAAAGTGATCGATTTTGCCGTTTCAACGGGGAGTAAGGCGTCTAGCATGCTGACTCGCCAGATTTTCAAAAAAATCACGAGCAAAGAGTTTTCGCGGGTATTGGCCAATGTAAAGGAGATGTACTGGCCGGCCGGTGACGATAACGATAACCAGGCGTATATGGCGTTTGCGGTGGATGACGATTTTGCCGAGCGCTTCCATAAGGCCACTGAATTGTGTGCAGCGGGTAAAGGAACCGAAGAGGTGTCGCTGGTAATCCGTGCAATGAATGATGTGTCGGACAAAGTGATTGATGAGGTTTTTGTCGCCAATACCAAGGAAGTGAAGGTGGGGTTTGTGTCCCAGAAAGCCTTGAATGTAGGGGTGGACGGTAGCCGCAAAGCGATGCATGCGGTGAACAACAAGGTTTTGAAAGACCTGAGTGATGCCGATCTAAAGGCCTATATGGAGCAGTATCAGAGCCTGTTGCGCCAGCGTTAAGGTTTTGGCGTGAGTACAAAAAACGGGGCCTGTAGGCCCCGTTTTTTGTTCGCCATCAGTTGCCGGGCGTTATGCGTCTCGCCACGGCATTTAGGCTTTGTTGCCATTGGCGGGGCGGTTGCCTGGGGGACGACGGCGGCGTTGTCCATTTCCGGCAGGTTTGGCGCCATGGCTACTATTGCCGCCATTACCACTCTGGTTTCCCTTGCTGCCCTGTTGGGCGCGCTGGCCGTTACCCGAGGGCTGGCCGTTGCGGTTCCTGCCTGCGGAGGCAGGTTTAGGCTTCTTGGGGCGCTTGCTCTTGGGGGGAAGGGGCGCGCGGCCGGTAGGTAAGGGTTCGCTAGGCTCAAAGCCCGCTACAATTTTGCGTTCCAGCTGCTGTTGGGTCAGGCGTTCAATGTCTTTGAGCTGCTGGAATTCGTCGGCACTGACCAGAGAGATGGCTTGGCCAGTGGCGCCGGCCCGGCCAGTACGGCCGATGCGGTGCACGTAATCTTCGGGAACATTGGGCAGGTCCACATTGACGACCTGAGGCAGCTGCTCGATATCCAAGCCACGGGCGGCGATATCCGTGGCGACCAGGGCGCGGACTTTACCACTCTTGAAATCAGCCAGTGCCCGGGTGCGAGCATTCTGGCTTTTGTTGCCGTGGATGGCCGCCGCTTCGATACCGTTGGCTTCCAATTGCTTGGCCAGTTTATTGGCCCCATGTTTGGTGCGGCTGAATACCAACACTTGGAACCAACCGTTTTCTTGAATCAAATGGGTAAGCAAAGCGGGTTTGCGCTTTTTGTCCACCGGGGCAATCCACTGTGTCACCAGTTCGGTAGTGGTATTGCGTGGGCTAATATCCACTTCCACCGGGTCGTTGACCAGGCCTTTGGCCAGCGCGCGAATTTCCGGCGAGAAGGTGGCAGAGAACATCAGGTTCTGCCGCTTGGGCGGCAGTTTCGCAAGAATTTTGCGGATGTCGTGGATAAAGCCCATATCCAACATACGGTCGGCTTCATCCAGAATAAGCACTTCCAAGTGATCAAACTTCACCGCGTTCTGCTGGTATAGGTCCAGCAGGCGCCCCGGAGTTGCCACCAGCACATCGCAACCGCCACGCAAGCGTTGCATTTGTGGATTGATCTTCACTCCACCGAATACCACGGTGGACGTTAGGGGCAGGTTCTTGCCGTAGGTGGCCACACTCTCTGCTACTTGAGCGGCCAATTCGCGGGTCGGCGTGAGCACCAGAGCCCGGACTTGGTTATTGCGGGCGGGTGAGCCCGTGCGCAGGCGCTCCAGAAGCGGCAACGTAAAGCCGGCGGTTTTGCCGGTACCGGTCTGGGCTGCGGCCATCACATCACGGCCAGAGAGTACGGCGGGAATGGCCTGAGCCTGAATAGGAGAAGGGGTGTCGTAGCCACGTTCAGCGACGGCCGCTTGCAGGGCATCACACAGCCCGAGATCTGAAAAATGCATGAAGTTGGGAGGATCAGCTGGAAAAGGGCGGCAAGCCTAACTGATCCGGGCGGTGAACACGAGTAATGCTTGGTAAAGCCGATGACCGGTTTAGGCCGTTAAGAGGTTGGCATGTTCCCCTGTATAGATTCTTCCTGTTCCTTTTTTTCCTCCTCCCGCTGTTTGTTTTTTGTACTTGCGTTAGCCTAATCCAGTAGTGGATTTTGTTGTATCGGTATAATTTTTTGCTTACATCGGCGTCATCATTACCGTGCCGAAGTTGAGTATGGCCTGCCGGTGGTCTACAGCCGCTACGAGATTGGCTTAGTACATCGTTGATCAAACTTCCTGACACGGTAGTTTCCGCGTTCGTTTAAGAGAGGCACGGAAAAAGAGTGAAATAACCAGTTTAGGGCAGATGGTTAGCTGCCAGGATTCAGAGATCACTGAGGAAAAGACGGTGTTTCTGCGCAGGGAGGTTTAGCACTGCGCCAAAATGGCTTGACGTACACAATGAAGAACGCCTGTGGGCCAGTCATCGGCTAGTTGTTCTTTGATCTGGCGGTAGCTGAACGTGTCTTCGGCCAAGTTAGCTTGGCTAAGCAAGGCATCTTGAATAATACCGATTTCTACGTGGCTAAGGCCCAACGCTTGTTCCAGTGACAACTTACCGCTCACGATTAGTTTGCTCAATTCTCGGTAGATGGTCTGTTCGTTCACGTTCTGTTGTCGGGCGATAGCGGGTGGATCCATGTTGGCCAGGGCCAGAGTAAGAATGTCGTTGCTGTCGGGGCCGGCAGCGTCTGCCTCGTCGTTGTCATTACCCTCTGCGTGGCCATTCAGGACAGCTAAAAAGTCGTCACTGTAACGGTCCAGTTTGCGATCGCCCACCCCGCTTACGGCGGAAAATTCCCGATGGTTACGTGGCCGAATGGCGAGCATGTCCATCAGGGTGGCGTCGTGGAACACTACGTAGGGTGGCACGCCTTCTTCTTCTGCCAACCGTTTGCGACAGGCGCGCAGCGCTTCCCAGAGTGTGCGGTCGGCCTCTGCCACGTTGGATTGGCTTTTGCGCAGGCCCGCTTTCTTCGCTTTGGCGATTTCCTTGCGCAGGAGCAGGGGCTGCTCGCCGCGCAAATAAGGGCGGCAAGCATCGGTGAGCTGGAGAGCCCCGTAACCATTCATGTCCACGGTGAGAAGCCCACGGGCTACCAGTTGACGGTAAATGCTGCGCCACTGGGTAGCGCTGAATTCGTTACCGATGTTCCAGGTGGACACATGGTCGTGGCCGGCGCTGGCGACTTTGTCCGAGCGGTTGCCGGTAAGGACGTCGATTAAATGGTTGACGCCAAAGCGTTGTCCGGTGCGATACACACAGCTTAGGGCTTTTTGAGCTGCCTCGGTGGCGTCGAAGGTTTCCGGTGGGTGCAGGCAGGTGTCGCAGTTGCCGCAGGGTTTTTCCAGGGTTTCGCCAAAATAATGTAGCAGGGCCTGACGGCGGCAGTGGGTGATTTCACATAGCCCTAGCATGCTTTCCAAACGCTGGTTTTCATTGCGCTTGTGTTGCTCGTTGCCGCTGCCCTGGGCGAGCATCTGTTTTAATTTGATGGCATCTTCCAGTCCATAGGCCATCCAGGCGGTGGCCGGATTACCGTCGCGGCCGGCACGGCCAGTTTCTTGATAGTAGGACTCGATGCTTTTAGGTAAATCCAGGTGTGCCACAAAGCGTACATCGGGCTTGTCGATACCCATGCCAAAAGCAATCGTTGCCACCATGACGATGCCGTCTTCGCGTAAAAACCGCTGCTGATGTTTTTCCCGCATGGGACCAGACAGCCCGGCGTGGTAGGGCAGGGCATTGATGCCTTGCTGGCATAACCATTCAGCCACCCGGTCCACCTTGTTACGTGACAGGCAGTAGACGATGCCGGCTTCGCCGGCGTGTTCTGCGCGCAGCAGGCGCAGTAGTTGGTTGCGGGCGCCGTCCTTGCGTTCGATGCGGTACTGGATATTGGGGCGATCAAAGCTGGAGACAAAATGCCGTGCCTGAGTTAGGTCGAGTCGCTCGGCGATTTCCGTGCGGGTGCGCTGGTCCGCGGTGGCGGTTAGCGCAATGCGCGGCACATCCGGAAATTCCCGGTGCAGCAAGGATAGCTGCAGATAGTCGTTGCGGAAGTCATGGCCCCATTGGGAAACGCAGTGGGCTTCATCAATGGCGAACAGGGCAATCTCAGCCTGTTTCAGCAGCGCCAGGGTGCGCGGTTGTATGAGCCGTTCGGGGGCGATGTAGAGCATGTCCAGCTCACCCTGCAGCAGGGCGCTTTCCAGCGCCCGGGCCTGATCGTGCGCCAGGGTGGAGTTAAGAAAGGCCGCTCTCACCCCTAACGCTTTAAGGGCGTCCACTTGGTCTTGCATCAGTGCAATCAATGGGCTGATCACTACACCGGTACCTGTGCGCACCAGTGCGGGAATCTGGTAGCAAAGAGATTTACCGCCCCCGGTGGGCATGAGCACTAAGGCGTCGTCACCTTGTATCAGGGTATCGATAACGGTTTGTTGTTCACCACGGAATTGATGATAGCCGAAGACATGTTCGAGCACGGAGTGGGCATTGGATTGCATGGTCGGGAGTATACCTGCAGGGCGGAAACGATGACATCCGTCTGACACTACGGTGTGGTAGCGTTTTGGGTACAACTGATAATAGGTGTGAGTGCAGTTAATGACCGATATTTTTCGGCAGTTTTTGTTGTTGGGTTTGATCAGCTTTGGCGGGCCGGCGGCGCACGTGGGCTATTTCCATCAGCGTTTCGTGGTGCAACTGCAATGGCTGAATGACGAGGATTTTGCGCGCTTGTTGGCGCTTACCCAGTTTCTACCGGGGCCGGCATCCAGCCAGTTGGGCTTTGCTATCGGTCGGTTACGGGGTGGGGTGGCTGGCGCTTTTGTGGCGTTTATAGGCTTTACTCTCCCGTCTTTTCTCTTGATGGGGTTGCTGGCCCTTTATGCCAACGCATTGCCGCTCTGGCTGCAGGGGGGAGTGATCAGCGGGCTTAAGTGGCTGGCGGTGGTCGTGGTTGCTGATGCGGTATGGAATATGGGGCGGCGCTTCTGTACCCATAAATTGACCCGGTGTTTGGCAATGGTGGTGGCGTTACTGTTAATCGGTTGGCCTACCCTCTACGGGCAAGTGATCGCGTTGCTGTTAGCGGCGATTGTGGGGTGGCGTTGGTTGCGCCCAGTGCTGGCCGGCCCAGCTGTGGGCAAGCCCGTGCTACGGCGGCGTCCTTTGGTGCTGTTTGGGCTATTAGCGGTGGCGGCGCTGTTAACTGACGGACCGTTGCTGGCGCTGTGGAATGATTTCTTCACCGCCGGCGCCTTGGTTTTCGGCGGCGGCCATGTGGTTCTCCCCTTGCTGCAGGAATTGGTGGGCTCACGGCTGAGCCCGGATGCCTTCCTCACCGGCTACGCCGCCGCGCAAGCGGTGCCCGGGCCGATGTTCTCATTGGCCTCCTACTTAGGGGCTGTGTTATTGCCGGCTAGCCCGTGGTGGGGCGCATTGATTGCCACCCTGGCCATTTTTTTGCCCGGTTTCTTACTGGTGTTGGGGTTGATGGACGCTTGGCAGTGGTTGTCTTCTCGTCCTGCACTAGCCGGGGCGGTGGCGGGCATCAATGCGGCAGTGGTTGGGTTGCTGTTGGCGGCGCTTTATCAGCCTGTGTTTGTTTCCGCGGTGCATGATGTTTGGGATCTGTTGGCGGTGTTGACTGGTTTATTGTTGCTGTACAGCGGCAAGGTGCCGCTATGGGGGATGGTGCTGTGCATGACGATGCTGGGCGTGCTGGCACAGACCATGCTGAACTAAGCTTTTTTCTGGCGCCACATTGGCGCCCTTGGGACTTGTCCTCGGGGTTACCAAGTAAGGAGGGGTTCGCCTCTCACGAAAAGCCCCCCCCCCGCCTAGAGAAACTATAATTTCAATTTTCCGACAATCTCGAACCACATGGCGCGAAAAGCTTGGGCGCTTGGGGTGTAGGGGGCAAACTCGCCTACAGGGGCTCTGTGGTCGCCCATCTGCTCCACGTGAGTGGAATAGGGAATCCAGGTTTTTAGCCCGCCTTTCATTGCCTTGGGGCGCTTCACCAGCATTTCCACGTGTAGATCCCGGTGGCGATCCACCATGTTGAAAAACGGCACTACGGTTAGGTTCTTGTAGTTTTTGCTGTCCAGCCAGTCGAGAACCTGCTGGAAAGCACGCACTGACAGGTGAGTGGGAATCACTGGGACAAACAGATAATCAACCGCAGCGAAGATGCTTTCGGCCATCGGGCTTAAGGTGGGAGGGCAATCCAGAATAACCAGCTCGTAGCTTTCCCCCAGCGGAGCAATCAATTGTTTCAGGCGGTTTTTGGCGCCGCCATTTTCGATTAGCTTGATGTCCGCATTACGCATGGAAAGATCGGCAGGGATAGCATCCAGGTTGCTCCAGCGGGTTTCCCGTTTTAGTCGGCCGATCGGTTGTTTGCCTTTGATCAAGTTGCCTGCTTTGTAGCCATCGCCATCATCTACGCCCAAGTAGAAGCTGGCGGCACCTTGTGGGTCTAGGTCCCAAAGCAGAGTGCGGTGTTTCCAGCGAGCAGCATGCCAGGCAATGTTCACTGCTGTTGAGGTCTTACCTACACCCCCTTTCAGGTTGTAAAAGGCAATGGTTTGCATGGCGTTCCTTTCCTGTAAACTTTGAAAGTGTATTGCGGGCAAGTTGTTGAAAAGCCCCATAGGGCAAGGGGAAGGGCTTTTCAAAGCCTGCGTGGGCTTCCTTTGCCGCCGGTGCAATCAGCCATTATAGCGGCCTTGGCCGCGTTATAGACTGGGCTCAGGCTAGCATGAACCAGTTAAATGTCCATGTCGGGTGTATGCTGGGCTTTCAGGCTACCAGGCTGGCTTGTGATCGGGGCAGTCAGGCGTTTTAATAACCATCCGCCGACCGAACCCAATGGGCCGGAATTACAAAGAATGAGGTCATGATCAGGGTGAGCGCGACAGCCAACAAATGCTATCAAGCCTTTATCAGCGCCACGTTTCCCGATATGCGGGGAGCGCGCCAGGCGTTGATGCCGCCCATGTTGGCTAGTGGCCTGATTCCCACCGGATTGGACAGTGCTGCTGCAGAATGTAATACGCTGTTGCCGGTCATCCAGACGCTGATTGATAGCAGTGATTATTTCATTCTGATTGTGGGAGGTCGTTACGGAACGCTCTCTCCTATGGGCTTGAGTGAGATACATCGCGAGTACATTTTCGCCGCGACTAAACGCAAACCTATCATCGCGTTTATTCATGATAATCCTTCTGAGCTGTCGGAAGCACAACGCGAGCCCACCCGTGAAGGGCAGGTGCGACGAGACGATTTTGTTCGCCTGCTAGAAGAAAAAGTGGTCTGTTATCGGTGGAGTACCGAAGCGGGCTTGAATGCGCTTGCTGGTAAGGTTATCCCTAACTTTATTCGGGATCACCAAGCGGTGGGGTGGGTACGTGCCGATCAGGTTGGTGAGGGCCTCGGCGCCTCGAGTGAAGCGCTGAAGGCGCGTATTGAAATGCTCGAAAAAGAGCGGGAAGAGGCCTTTAACCAAGCACGCCCACCATTGAGGACTCTAGCCCGAGGTGGGGACCGGGTGGCACTGGATTATTCTTGTAATGTTTATGAGGGCGGTGACTGTAAGCTGGCCACGGTGACTACTAAAATTAGCTGGGACCAGGCGTTTTCTTGTGTGGCGCCACTAATGCTGAACCCGGTGGCTGAGTCGGTGTTGCAGAAGGCTCTGGAAGGTTTTATTGGCCGTAAAGCATTGGGGGATGTGCAGGCAGATTTTCCGCGAGCTCATGCGGTACGCAACGTGGTGCTGGCAACGCATGCTTTTAATCAGGTGAAAATTCATCTGCGAGCACTGGGGCTGATTAACCGCTCCGCGGAAAAAGATAGCCGAGGCCTACCGCTCTGGCAATTGACGGCCCACGGCGACAATACCATGAGCCAAGTGATGGCGGTAAAGCGGAGCGTTAAGGTCTAGCTGATAATTGATAACGGCGCGAATGGGCCGTTGGTGATTCTCAAAAGTAAAGAGGCCGCGCCCATTCTATGGGCGCGGCCTCTTGTATTTCGAGGAATGACTTACTGTCTTACGACAGCTACCTATTCTTAATGATCAATTCATTCCCATCTTCTCTTTCAGGAACGCCACAATCTCGTCCATGGCCACCTCGGTCTTGTCCGCATCTCGGCGGCCCTTGTACTCAAGCACGCCGTTGTCCATGCCACGTTCAGCGATCACGATGCGATGGGGGATGCCCAGCAGTTCGGTGTCGGCCAGTTTCACGCCCAAGCGTTCTTTTTCCCGATCATCGAACAATACTTCAATACCCATGGCGGTGAGTTCTGCGTAGAGCTTTTCCGCTAGCTCTCTCTCACGGGGGCTCTTTTTGATGTTCACCGGCACTAGGGCCACCTGGAACGGTGCAATGGCTTCTGGCCAGATGATGCCCCGGTCGTCGTTGTTCTGTTCAATGGCAGCGGCGACTACGCGGGTGACGCCAATGCCGTAGCAGCCCATAGGCATGACCACCGATTTACCATTCTCATCCAGTACGGTGGCACCCAAGGCTTCGGAGTATTTGGTGCCCAGCTGGAAAATATGGCCAACCTCAATACCGCGTTTGATGGTCAGCGTGCCGCTACCATCTGGGCTTGGGTCGCCGTCCACCACATTGCGGAGGTCAGCAATTTGCGGCAGCGCCACGTCGCGCTCCCAGTTGATATTGAAGTAGTGTTTGCCGTCTTCGTTGGCGCCGGCGCCGAAGTCGCTCATCACTGCCACGCTGCGATCAGCGATAACCGTAAATGGTAGGTCTACGGGGCCGAGGGAACCGGGGCCTGCACCTACTGCTTTGCGAATCTCCTCTTCGCTGGCAAATTCCAGCGGTGTGGCGACGGCATCCAGTTTCTCGGCTTTAATATCGTTCAGTTCGTGATCGCCACGCACCAGTAATGCTACCAGCTGGCCTTCTTCTGCCCCTTTAACAACCAATGTCTTGATGGTTTTTTCAATGGGCAGGTTGAATTGAGTCACCAGCTCTTCAATGGTTTTAGCGTTGGGGGTGTCTACCTTTTCTATGGCCGCGCCTGGGGCCGGGCGTTCGCTGGTGGGTGCCAACGCCTCCGCCAGTTCTACATTGGCCGCGTAATCGGAACCATCGGAAAAGGCGATATCATCCTCACCCGACTCGGCCAGCACATGGAATTCATGGCTGGCGGCCCCGCCGATGGCACCGGTATCGGCTTCTACCGGGCGGTAATCTAGGCCCAGGCGATCAAAGATGGCGCAGTAGGCGCGGTGCATGATCTGGTAGGTGTCTGCCAGGGAGTCCATATTAGTGTGGAAGGAGTAGGCGTCCTTCATGATGAATTCGCGAGAGCGCATGATGCCGAAACGCGGGCGAATTTCGTCACGGAATTTGGTTTGAATCTGGTAGAAATTGGCGGGGAGCTGTTTGTAGCTGTGCAGCTCATTGCGCACCATGTCGGTGATCACTTCTTCATGGGTGGGGCCCAGGCAGAAGGGATTGTTGTGCCGATCGGTAATACGCAGCAGTTCAGGGCCATAGGCCGGAGCGCGGCCGGACTCTTCCCACAGCTCCATGGGTTGAACCACTGGCATCAGCACTTCCTGAGCGCCGGCCCGGTCCATTTCTTCCCGGATCACCTGCTCCACTTTGCGTAATACCCGTAACCCGGATGGCAGCCAAGTATAAAGACCGGAAGCCAGTTTGCGGACCATGCCGGCACGCAGCATTAGCTGGTGGCTGGTTACAACGGCGTCTGCAGGAGTTTCTTTAACGGTAGCAAGCAAATACTGGGAGGTGCGCATAAAAGGAGTCTTCGGCCAATTGATTCGATAAGCCCTCCATTCTATGGGCAAAGGGCACGGCTAACCAGTCATCCGCGTTTTCCTGCACTGTGTTTATTTGTTCGGCTTTCGTATGCTTGGGCTCTCTGAGTTAATTGAGAAATAGATATGCTGAATGCACAACAAGTGCAGGATCTGATTTACCAAGGTTTGCCGGCGGCTTCGCAAGAGGGGCTGCAGATCGAAGCGGTAGGGGAGCAAAGGGCGCGATTGCGCTCTCCGTTTCGACCTTCGACCCTGCGCCCCGGCGGTAGTATCTCAGGGCCAACCATGATGGGACTGGCCGATGCGGCCATGTACGCGGCAATCTTGGCTGAGTTGGGCCAGGTGGAGATGGCCGTAACGCAGAACCTGAACATCAATTTTTTGTCACGCCCGGCGCCAGCGGATCTGATTGCTGAAGCGGTGATCTTGCGGTTGGGCCGGCGCGCTGCGGTATTGGAAGTACAGCTGTTCAGTGAGGGTAATGATGAAATGGTGGCTCACGTCACCGGGACCTACGCGCTGCCGCATTGAGTTACACGCTACGAAAAAAGATAGGGAAAGGCGGAAAAGTGCGTGCTTTCTACAGGAGGCTTTATGCTACCTGGCGGCTAGTAGCTCAGCGCTAGTCGCTGCTGTTACCTCAGTTCTTTCTCCCAGATCACATCAATGCTGTTAGCTTCGCTGCTAGAGCGTGCTTCCAGGTGCAAGCTTCGTGTCAGGGTGTAGCGCAGGATGACGGTGGAAATGGCGTCGAACAAGCCTACCGCATAGGTCAGATATAAGCGTTCTGAGAGTTGTTTGCCGAGCATCAGGGCAGCGTCATCGCTTTCCCAGTCGCTGCCGACGCTGATCTCATCTACTCCCAGTTTGTCGCCGATTTTCTCGGTGACACCACTGCCTCTTTCCAGCCCGTACAATGCCAATGCCTGGGCGATTTTATTACCCTCGCTCTTGGAGCCGCTTTCTAGTGGTCGTCCGGTGAGCAGATAAGACATGGCCTGGCTTTGTTCCATGCTGGGGTCAGAAAACAGTGATGCATTCGGTTCTTGCAAGGTGCCACTCAATTGCACACCCGCCACGACCCCTTCGCTGGGAATTTTGCGGATGGCGCGAATATCTAGGCCGGGGTTCTCCGGCGGCCCTTGGAAAATCAGCTGGCCGTCGCTGATGGCCAGGTTCTGACCGTAGGCTCGGTAGCGCCCTTCGAGGATGATTAGCTCGCCATTGAGTTGTGGTGGACGCTGGGGTTTCTGTTCCACTTGCAGAGCGCCTCCGAGCATGGCATCGAGCCCGAACCCATTAAAATGCACCTTATCTCCCAGGGTCAGGGTTACATCCATGGCCAGCGGAAGGGGAGTGGTGCTGTCCGCCTGTTGGTGCACCAGTACTTGGTCTTTGCTGACGGTGATGGCGCCTTCTGGAATTTCCACTGGGCTAATTTCGGCTTCAGGTATGGTCAAGGAGCCGCTTAGGGTCAGCCCTTCCAGTGAGCCTGTCAGAGTCAGATCCGGTGTTAACAAAATGCGAGCATCGGGCCGGTCGGCGGCGAGAAGACGGTCGCCGCTGAGGGTAAGTTGCATGGGGATATTCGGCTGGCTGGGATCCACAGCACCATTAAGTGCCACGGTGTTCGATCCCATTTGCGCAGAACCGATGATATCCAGCTGGCCCTGGGGGTTACCCTGAATGGCTACCTGTACATCGGCTATATCCACTCCGAGGAAGGGAATCAATGTTTGCCCATTCTGCAGCGTGATAGCACCGTTCATGATGGGTTGGCGGAGACTGCCGGCCAGGGAAAAGTCGCCGTTGATGCTCCCTTTAACTTCACGGAGGTCGGCGGTGAACAGTTCCACGAAGGCTAGGCTGCTCAGATCAAAATTCACGTCGCCTTGCAACGTGGCGTCGAGCCCCAGCCCATGTTCCAGTTGTGCATGGGCATTGCCTAGCGCGGTGGTCAGGGTTAGCGCGCTGTTGACTCGTTGATTGGCCAGGTTGCCGTGCAGGCTTAGTTGTTTGATTTCCAGCGGAGGGGGCGCATCCGCCGTATTGATGGTGATATTGGCCTCTCGGCTTTGCAGGGCAAACTGACCTTTCGGGTTGTCCAGCGGACCCTGCACTGAAAGGTTCGCATCGACGGTGCCCTCCATCGATAGAGTGGGGCCAAGCAGAGTATTGATCAGGGCCAGTGGCAGGTCGGCCAAGCGGGCTTGAGCTTCTAGGGTATTGGCGGCGTGATTACCTTGCAGACACAGGCGGCTGGGGGCCTGAACCAGGCAGAACGGACTCAAAGATTGTGACTGGGCCGATAGGCGCAGGGTGCTGTCGGTATCCTGTTGCCAGATGCCGAGCTGAAGGTGTTGTAGCCGGGTGTCGGCAAGAGTGCCTTGCCATGTGTTACCTGCGGTATTCATGCCCCCCTGCAAACGGGTGTTCAGTTCCACCGTATCGCGGCGGGCGCTAGCGGTGAGTTGGTGCTCGGCCCAAGTGCCGTCGGCGCTGAGGGCAAAAGTGCCGACGTGCTCGGTGTTGGCCTGCGTTAGCTGGTGACCGTTCAAGGTGAGTGACATCGATCCTGGTTGGGATGTCTGTGGTAGCCGTAATTGCGAAAAACGGCTTTGCATTTGACCCAGAGACCAGTCTTGCCAACTTAGGTTATTGACAGTGAGCTGGCCGCTGAGGGCGGGGTCGTTGTAACGGCCGTTAAGTTGAATTTGCCCTGCCACGCTGCCTGCCAGGCCGGGGTAGAGTTGTTCTAATCGTGTGAGGTTCAGCTTGCTGCGTAGTTGCCACTGTGGCCATACCTGGCCATTGGCTTGAAGCCAGTTATCGCCCCAGCGTCCTTGGCTGCGTAACTGCAGTTGTTGTTTGCCATTGGCCGTCTGGCTTTGCACTGTACTGGTCACGGATAAAGGTTGTTGGCGAACGTCCCCGCGCAGGCTGAGCTCACTGGGAGACAGGGACCAGCGGTCGCCGTCCCACTGTCCTTTGCTGTGGCCGTCGATGGCCAACTGGCCGGGCAAAAGTGGATGCAGCAGGGCGGTATCCAGGTCGCCGCTTAGATCCAGATCCCAACTTAACGGACTGAACAGGACTTGCCCGCGGCTGCCCAGCGTTTGCTCGCCGTCCTTGACGGTTAGGTCGTGCAGAGTAATGCCGCCGGGTATCAGGGCGCTATCCAGAGTGATTGCTACCTTGCGCTCCCCACTGGCGAGGCCAGTGTGTCCTTTCAGCTGCAGTGCGTCGAGTGGCCCATGGGTGCCTAGCTCCCCTTTGCCCAGCGCCAACGGTTGCGGCAGGGTTAGCGGCAATGCTTGAGCGGGCCAGTGGTGCTGTAAAGCGATTTGCCACTGGCCATCTTTTAGCAGCCATTGCCCCTGGCTTTGCAGTTTCACCGGGCCGCTAAGCTGGTGATGGATCTGGAGCTGACTCAATGGGCCGGTCAGGGTGAGCTGGCCATTGGCATGGCTAGCTTGCAGGGTGTCGCTTTCGGGTAGCGGCAGAGCCCAGCTGGCGGTGCCCTGCACATCAAAGGGGGCGGTGAGTTTGCCCTGGGCGGTGGCTTGTACGTTGGCGCCGGCTAAGGTGAGGGTTTGCAGGCGGGCGATCTGGAAGCGCCGCCAGGCGGCCAGGTTGTCTGCTTCCAGCTGGCGAATCAGAACAGTGTCGTTTAGCTGGAAGGTACCCACGGTGAGTGCGTCGATGCGGATACCGAAAGGCAGTAGCAGGCTATCGGGCAGGGAGTCCGGTTGTGGCGGGGTATCATCGGCGGGCGGCAAGGTAACGTGCAAGGTCCCCAGTGAGAGCGACGTCAGTTCCAGCCAGCCTTTCAGTAGGGCGTGCGGTGCCAGCTCAGCGCTGAGCTGGTCCAGGCGGATATTGAGTTCCTGATAGCGGTAGTCGATATGGTTCAGGGTGATCCCGCTGAGCAGGCTGCCATGCCACTCACCCACAGTAAGTTCGCCGGGGATAAAGGGGGTAGCTTGTTCCAGTATCCAGCGGTTGCCGGTGGCGGTGCCCAGCAGCAACGCCAGGGCCAGGAGGCAGACCAATAACAGGCTGAGCAACACCAGCAAGCCGCGGGTCAGTATTTGCCCCATGGCAAAGCCGTACAGGCGTTGGCGGCTGATCATAAGTCTGGCCCCATGCTCAGGTGCACCCGCCAGTCGCGATGCTCATCCACAGCTCGGGCCATGTCCAACCGGATGGGGCCCAGTGGCGAGCGCCAGCGAATACCCAGGCCGGCACTGTGGCGGGCTTCAAATTCATCGAATTCATTGAAGGCATTGCCGGCATCGGTGAACACGGCCAAGTGCCATTTTTCAGTAAGTGAGTGGTCGTACTCCAGGCTGCCAGTGGCCTGGTTGCGCCCGCCGATGACCTCGCCATTGCTGTCTTCAGGGCCCAGAGAGTCATAAGCGAAACCACGCACACTGGAGTCGCCGCCGGCGAAGAAGCGAATAGAGGCGGGGAGTTCGGTCACATCAGTAACTTCGGTATAACCCAGGTCGGTACGCATCAATACGCGCCCGCCCAGTAAGGGAAAAAGAATTTTTGCGCCACTGGTGAACTGAAAAAAGTCCGCGGTGGATGACAGGCTCTGGGTAGCAAAACGCATGGCGGTGCTGAGACGCCAGCCGAAGGTGGGGTAGACCGGGTCGTCGGCTTTGACGCGGCTTAACTGGAAACCGGGTATCAACAATTCGGCTTGATCTACTTGGTCTGCGATTTGATAAGTCTCACGCAGGAACTCCAGGGAGGTGGTCGCTACCCAGTGATTTTCCAGCTCGACGATATAATCGGCCCCAGTGCTCCAGCGTTCGTTTTCGTTGCTGTCGGTGTTTTCGTTGATAAAACTGGTGTGCAGATCGAGCCGTTCATGGAGCGGGTCTTTGAGCGGAATTTGGTAGCTCGCCCCGGCGCCCTGTTGCACTTTAGACAGTTCGGTTTCTGCCCGGAAGCGGTGCCCCGCTTCGTTCACCCGGCGGTTTTCCACGCCCAGCCTCACCCGCGGCCCGGTATCGGTACTGACACCTATGCCCGTGAGCAGCGACCAACGGTTGTTGTCGGTGAGCGTAATGCTGACGGGAATCCGGCGGGTGGTGTCGTTGGGCTTCCCTTTTTGAACCTGCACCGCGCTGAAATAGCCGGCGCCCAAAAAAGCCTGCTGGGTTTGTAACATGCGACCACTGTCGTAGGGCTCGCCTTCCTGAAAACTTACATAGGCGTTGACCCGCGAACGCTCAAGCACGCTGCCGGTTAGGCTGATCTCGCCGAAGTGATAGCGCGGCCCGCTGTCCACATGAAGGGTGATGCTGGCGCGGTGTTGTTTGGTATCCACCTCGAGGGTGTGCACGGTCAGTTCGCCTTGAACATAGCCGCGGCTGATCAGGTGCTGTTGCAGGCTTTTCTTCAGGTTGCTGTAGCGATCATGCTGAAGCCGTTGGCCGATGGCCAACTGGGTTTTTTCCAGCAGCGTGGAGAACGCCGGATCCTGGGCTGCATCGCCAGTAATTTCCACTTTTAGGTGCGTGAGTATCACCGGGGGGCCAGTGTTCACATCCAGGGTGAAGCTGACGCAATTGCTGTTTTCATCGGTGGACAGGTTTAGCTGGCTATCGTAATAACCCATAGCCTGTAATGCACCGGTGCTGTTGGCAATGATCTGCCGGCGAATCAGCCCATATTGGGCCTGGGGGGGGTGGCAAGGGTAGCGTGAGAGATCGATCAGGGCCTGTATATTATGAGTCACCGCTTCGCTGGCGTTGCCGGTAATTTCTAGGCTCGGCGCGGTTTTGCTGAACGCGAGAGCAGGCAATAGCATCAGTAGTATTAGGGCGATCGCCCTGCTCTGCCATTTGTGGTGTCGATGGTGCGCCAAGCTCTGCATCCCTGTTCGTGTCAGCCCACAGTGTAAGCCAAGGGGAAGGGGAACGAGAACCTTAACGGTGAAGGTGGTTAGCCTTGTGGGGTGGGTTTGTTGGCTGTAGGGCTAACGTGCTGCTCTGTTTGTTTTTCTTGTGGAGCCTCTCTCTGAGAGTCACGTAAATAGTCGCTGGCGCTGGGACGCTTTTTCAACCGACGCTGCAGCGTGCGGCGGTGAATACCAAGGGCCTCTGCCGCACGCGAGATATTGCCGTTGTGGGCATCCAGAGTACGCTGGATGTGTTCCCACTCTAGCCGTTGCAGTGATGGAGGGCTGTCGGGTAGAGGTAAGGTCTGGCTGGCAGGGTCTGCATTAAGCGATTGCAGAATGTCGTTGGCACTCGCGGGTTTGGTCAAATAATTGTGGGCGCCACGGTGGGTGGCGGCGACGGCGGCGGCAATGCTGCCGTAGCCTGTGAGCAGAATTACCCGACAGCGGGGAAACTGTTGCCGAATCGGTTCGATCAGATCAAGACCGTTATCGTTTCCCAGATTTTGATCGAGAATGGCGCCATCGGGAGGGGTGCCCTGTGCGTTGAGTTCAGCGATTACGAGTAAGGCCTGTTCGCGACTGTGAGCGACATGAACTTGGATGCCATGACGACCCAGAGCCCGTGCGGTTTGCTCAGCCAGTAGGTCATCGTCTTCTACTAGCATCAGGTGGCGGATGGAAATGGCGTTGCTCATGATCCAGCTCCAGGGCTATCGGTGTGGGCCCAGTGAATTCGGGCTTGGGTCCAGCTATGACCAAAGTCCATTTCCAGTTCAGCGCCAATGTGTGCCAAGGCGGAATGCACCAAGGTCAACCCCATGCCAAGACCTTCGCGTTCTGAATCCGGGTGGGCTGGGCCATCGTCACTGAGTTGCAGCCGGTATTGCGATGCATGGTCGCTGACGATGATATCCAAGCGGGTGGCGCCTGCATCCATGGCGTTATAACCCAGATTACACAGTACTCGGTACCAGCTCTGACTATCGACCACAATGGGGTCTGCTTTCAACGTATGCGTCACGCTGAGCGTAGGGGCCAGATGACGCAGGTGCTGTTGTAATCGCTGTATCAGTATGCTCAGCGGCAGCCCGGATTCTAGCTGAGCTTCATTGCCTTGTTTAAGACGGTTGGCCACGTTGCGGGCCAGGTGATCCATTTGTTCCACTTCTGGACGCAGGGAGTCGGGCATCTCGGGAGCATGGATAAGGTTATCGGCCAGCATCACCAAAGTGCCTAACGGGGTGTTCAGTTCATGGGCCTGATCGGCCAAGGTCGCAGCTACTTGGTACATGTGCTCACGGCGACCGGCTAGATCCAAAGCCTGTTCTTGTTGCTTTTGTTGTTGCTGTATTAGCCGTTGAATTACTTGTCCGAGCACACTGAGCATGACTAGTAGGGCGATAAAAACAGCCGCCATTCCGGTGCTGTGAAGACCGCTGAGTTGATGAGTGAGAGCGTGTAGCGGGCTGTTCATGGCGGGCATTTGGTACCAGCTTAATGACACCATGTATCCTGCTAAAGCCAATAGCGCCACCAGTATGCCGTTGGCCATGGGTAAAGTCAGGGAGGCCATCAAGGCGGGCACTAATAAATAAAAGGAAAGGGGGTTGCCGGCACCACCGAAGCCTTGAATCAAACCAGCAAACAAAATCGCGTCCATGGCCAATTCCAACGTCAGCAATTGGCTGTGGCGCTGGGAAGGGGCTTTGCGAGTGAGTAGGGTGACAAGGTTTGGTAATAACAGCGCGCCCAGCCAGCCTAGTTCAGCCAGCTGATAGCCACTGTGGCCGAAACGTTGCAGCACGATTAGGGCGAGTGTGATGGCCAGTACTAGCAGGCTGCGCAGCCAGATGAGACGCAGGCGCCAGTTTAATAAGGGGGGGCGGTTATCCATGGCGGCTATTGTAACGGTAAATTGGGGTACAGAGGTGTGGCAGTTTGTCCCGCTGAGTAGGGCGCGAGTTAAAAGTTGAAACCCGAATTAACGCGCGTTCCAACTTTTAACGTTGAGCTTTTTTGTTGCGCCTCTTCAGGGCCGCAGCAATCGCCCTTCGTATAGCTCGCCGGCAAAGGCGGGCAGTTTGGGGTGGCGATGCTGGCGGGCAGTATCGGCCTGGAAGCCCGCGCGCTGGAAAATGCGCGCGGTATCACGGGTGAGCTGGCAGCCGCAAGCTAACGGTTTCCAGGCCGGATTCAAGGTTTTCTGTAGGCGCTGTATCCAAGGACGTTCGCTGAGAACATGCTCTAGCGATAGCAGACTGCCGCCTGGCTTAAGGACGCGGAACGCTTCCTGCGCGGCCTGATTCGGATCCGGGATGGTGCAGAACACTAGGCAGGCAATCACGGTATCAAAATGTTGATCAGGATAAGGCAGCTGTTGAGCGTCGCCTTCCTGGATGTGGAAGCGTTCGGGTGCGACGCACTGTTGCGCACTGTCGTGGGCCAAAGCAAGCAGCCCGCCGGCGGGTTCGATGCCGTGAATTTCCGTGGCGGCAGGGCTGTAAAAAGGGAAATTGGCGCCGGTGCCGACGCCCAGTTCCAGAACCCGACCCGTGGCTTGGGCGAGTAAACGTTGGCGGTCCCGGTAAACTGGGCGGGTAGCCCAGTTCAGTAATACTGGGAACAGCTTGTCTTCATAAAGAGACATGGGGTTGCCTGTTAGTTGCGTTTTGGGAGGATGTATTTTTCCGGGTTATTGAGCATCTCCATGCTCAGCGGATCGCTGATGATGCTGGTTAGGTTCCGATCCGTCTTCTTGCTGTACTTGCGACGCAGTTTCTCGAATTTGCGAAAACTACGGAAGTTCAGCGCATACAGCCTTACTTCCTGTAAACGTTTGTAGGAATACATGACGTCCAGCGCATCCATGGAAAATTCCGGGCGAATTTTCATGGCTTTTTCCAAATAACTGATTGCTTCATTTAGATCGCGTTTGCGATTCATGTAGATCAGCGCATTAGCGTATTCGTAATTGACGATGGGAATATCCGGGGCGAGTTTGAGTGCGTCAGCAAAAGATTCTTGCACCGTGGTGGTTCGCGCGCCGTAAGTCATGCGGCCGGTGAATTTGCCCACCCGGCGCATGATGCCGGCGTCCACACCGGCACGGAAGGCATGCCCCAACGGCTGATCGGGCATGATTTCAACCACTTCTTCCGCACTGTTCTTGATCTTGCCGATATAGCGTCGGGCGACAACGATCGGTACCGGTGACTCTTCGGCGATACGAGCGATGGCGTAGGCGTATCCCAGCTTAATAGAGGCAACAATGGGGGCAACGGCCGGATCGTCAGCCGCCTCCTCCATGTCGTCGAAGTATTCCTTTGCTTGGTTGGCCACGTCCTGGAGCATCATGTACTTGGTACTCTGGCGGTCAGCCAAGTAGATAGCGTACATCAGCTGGGAAAACAGGGCGGGAATCTTACCGATGGGGCCTAGTTGTAAGCCCTCTTCGCGGGCTTCCTGAAAGTCACCGGCAAAGAATTTACGCCAGACTCGCAGACTACGTGCTTCAAGTGCCTGGTAATCGCCATCCCAACCTATGATGCCTTCTTTCATGAAGGGATACTTCGTGAACTGTTCTTCCATGTAGGCAGCAGAAGGGTAAGGTACCTTCAGGCCGCGTACCAAGTATTCCCACTTGTCACGTATCTGCTTGTCTGTGTAGGTGAAATAGCTTTTCTTGTAAGGCACTTCGTTCCATTTTTCGACGAAAATACGCTCATCCACCGGGATGTCCTGCATTTGCAGTTCTTCTGGAGAGACGTCGTCTATGTCATCTTCGGCCTTATCATCGCTGGCCGCATGGAGTTGCAAGCTGATCGCGCAGAATGCGATTAGGCACAGGGAGCGCCAAAAGGGTGCAGAATATGCTGCCATGGTGTTTTACAGCTCTTGTTGTTGTGTTTGTTGGCGAACAAATTTGCCGGGCATAGATCGCCCGTAATCGAATAACAATGCCACGCAGGCGGGATGTGGACAAGCTCTACCCAGTATGGGTTGGTGTGCAGGGACGCCGCGTTATTGTGCCGGCCCGGTTTGTGCCGGCCCGGCAGAGGGAGAAGGGAGGAAATTCAGGCGGTGGCGCCAGCGTCGCGCAGAGCCTGCGCGTATTTCGCTCCTTTCGGGTGTTGGTCAATCAGGGATAGTAGGGTGCGGCCTTGTGGATCGCGAGCATCCAAGTCCCGGTTCTGGTCCTTGAAAAATGCCAAGAAGCGGGTGAAATCCTCGGCGCGAAGGGCGCGGTAAGCTTTTTCCAGTACGTGGAAGTCCCCGTTTACACCCTCCTCGGGAGAGAAATCCAGGAACACTGCGATCTGCTCATCGGTCATCGGCTCGCCGATCACCTTCTGTTTGTCTTTACGTTCAGCCATGGGGTTCTCCTCCGTGTGCGGCGCGCATTATAGAGGGTTGCGGGCTTTGGGGGCCAGTGTAGGGCGACAAGTTGGAGTGAGCATAAACGGAATCAATGCCCACCGGGCACCGGGCACCCGGTGGTAGAGCTTGAATTTAGGCGGTCATGTCTTTCAGTTTCTTTAGCGGACGAACCTTGACCATGGTTCGGGCAGGTTTGGCTGCGAAGGTAGTCGCTTCCCCGGTAAAAGGGTTGATGCCTTTACGTGCTTTGGTGGCAGGTTTTTTCTGGGTCACGATTTTCAGCAACCCCGGTAGCGTGAACTGGCCGGCACCACGCTTTTTCAGGTGGCCTTCCATAATGTCGTTGAGTTGGTCGAAAACAGCGTTCACGTCTTTCTTGGTCAGGCCGGTGGTTTCGCTAATCTGATTGATAATCTGAGTCTTATTCATCGGTTCGGTGATGGTTTTCACCTTGCGAGCTGCTGTAGCACTGGACGCTTTAGCCGCTGTCTTTTTTTTTGCAGCCATGAATTACTTACCCCTTTTTAGTGTCTTTTTGATGTCGTATTGGCCCCGTAATGCTACGGATGACCGGCGATGCTGCCTCGTTAGCTTCGCCCCTGGATTGCGCAACGCAGAGGGTCTTTAACTAAGGTTCGCATCTTTTATATGCCATGGGTTTTCAGGGCACAAGGCGTAGATACACTCTTTTTAAAGGTATTTTGTGAAATTAGGTAGGCTTGTGCCCCGTTCGGCAGTGAATCGCCGTCTGGCATGGCTCGGGGGCCGTTGAATCGCTATACTATGGCGCCTTTTTCAGTGGTCCGGCTTCGGGGTGGCTTCAGCCAGCCTTTGATCGCCGGGCGGCGTAATCAGAATACAAGCGGATTTTAAGCATGCGAAGCCATTATTGCGGTGATTTGCGAGCCTCCCACGACGGAGAAACAGTAGAGCTTTGCGGTTGGGTCAGTCGCCGCCGTGACCACGGTGGGGTGATCTTCCTCGACCTGCGTGACCGTAATGGTCTGGTGCAGGTGGTGTTTGATCCGGACACTGTGGATGCCTTCGCGCTGGCTGACAAAGTACGCAGTGAATATGTGGTTCGCTTGAGCGGCCGGGTACGCATGCGTGACGAATCAGTGCGTAACAATAAGATGGCCACTGGTGATATCGAAGTCTTGGGTAAAGAGCTGACGATTCTTAATGAAGCGGAGACCCCGCCATTTGAGTTGGATGCCCACTCCGCCGCCGGTGAAGAGGTGCGTCTCAAGTACCGTTATATGGATCTGCGTCGTCCGGACGTGTTGAAAAACTTCCAGTTCCGTTCGCGCCTGACTCATGTTGTGCGCGCCTTCCTGGAAGGCGAGGGTTTCATGGATGTGGAAACGCCGATTCTGACCCGAGCGACGCCGGAAGGTGCACGGGATTACTTGGTGCCCAGCCGAACGCATCCGGGTAGCTTTTTTGCGTTGCCGCAGTCTCCGCAGTTGTTCAAACAGCTATTGATGGTGGCGGGCTTTGATCGCTACTACCAGATTGCTAAGTGTTTCCGTGACGAAGACCTGCGAGCCGATCGCCAGCCAGAATTTACCCAGATTGATTTGGAAGCTTCCTTTGTAGAGGAAGAAGACATTATGGGCATTACCGAACGGATGGTGCGTTCGGTGTTTAAAGAATTGCTCAGTGTAGACTTACCGGATTTCCCGCGCATGCCATTCTCCGAGGCCATGCAGCGTTTCGGGTCCGACAAGCCTGACCTGCGTATTGCATTGGAGCTGATTGATATTGCCGACCTGCTTGCTGGCGTGGACTTTAAAGTGTTCTCCGGCCCGGCCAACGACCCGAAAGGTCGTGTGGCAGCCATGCGAGTGCCCGGTGGATGCAGCCTGTCGCGCAAGGATATCGATGGCTACACCAAGTTTGTCAGCATCTATGGTGCCAAGGGTTTGGCTTACATCAAAGTCAACGACTTGGCAGCCGGCGCTGAAGGTCTGCAGTCTCCGATCCTGAAGTTCCTGACCGAAGATGCGATTAAAGGCATCCTTGAGCGCACTGGCGCCGAGACCGGCGATCTGATTTTCTTCGGTGCTGATAAGGCCAAGATCGTTAACGAAGCGCTGGGTGCTCTGCGCGTCAAAGTGGGCCATGACTTGAATTTGATCGAGGGAGAATGGGCGCCATTGTGGGTAGTGGACTTCCCCATGTTCGAGGAAGACGAAGGGCAATACCATGCGTTGCATCATCCCTTCACCATGCCCAGCTGTAGCGCGGAAGAGCTTAAGAGTAATCCGGGCGAGGCGTTATCGCGGGCCTATGACATGGTGCTTAACGGTACTGAGCTGGGTGGCGGTTCCATCCGTATCCATAGCCCAGCCATGCAACGCACTGTATTTGAAGCGCTGGGCATTTCTGATGAGGAAGCCGAGGAAAAATTCGGCTTCCTGCTAGACGGTCTGAAATACGGCGCCCCGCCCCACGGTGGCCTGGCGTTTGGGTTGGATCGCATGGTGATGTTGATGACTGGTTGTGAATCAATTCGTGATGTGATCGCTTTCCCGAAGACGCAAACGGCGGCGTGCACTATGACCAATGCACCGTCACCAGTGGACAACAAGCAGCTGCGTGAAGTTGGCGTACAGGTACGTAAAGAAGAAGGTTGATATAGGAGAAACGCAGGCAGGTATCACGCATCACGCGAAGAGGCGTGCCCAAGACGTGTTGCGTGACGCGTGCTGCGTGCTGGCGGAGGTAACATGGCAGGACATAGCAAGTGGGCCAACATCAAGCACCGTAAGGCGGCTCAGGATGCCAAGCGTGGCAAGATCTTTACCAAACTGATTCGCGAGCTCACGGTAGCGGCCAAGATGGGTGGGGGCGAGCCCAACGATAACCCGCGCTTGCGGGCCGCGATTGATAAAGCACTGGGCCAGAACATGACCCGTGACACCATCGACCGTGCGGTTAAGCGTGGCGCCGGCGGTGATGATGACGGCAGCATGGATGAAATCACCTATGAAGGTTACGGTAAGGGTGGTGTAGCGGTTCTGGTAGAAACCATGACGGACAATGTGAACCGTACCGTGGCTGAGGTGCGTCACGCGTTTTCCAAGTTCGGTGGTAATCTGGGCACGAGTGGTTCCGTGGCTTTTTTATTCACTAAACGTGGTGAGATTTTTTTCGAGCCCGGTGTGGATGAAGAAAAGCTGATGGAAGTCGCCCTGGAAGCCGGTGCCGAAGATGTGGAAGAGATGGGAGATGATGGTTTTTTGGTCATTACCACTCCGGATAAGAGCTTTGGTGAAGTGGTGGACGCCCTGCGTGCAGCTGGGTTGGAATTCGCTGAGGCGGAAGTCACCATGCACCCGTCTACAGAAGCGGAAATGGACACGGATACAGCTGAAACCGTGCAAAAGATGATCGACATGCTGGAAGATTTGGACGACGTGCAGAACGTCTACACCAATGCCAGTTGGCCGGCACCGCAAGAAGAGGAATAGCAGCGAGGTTCACGTTACAAAACAAGCTGCAAGCAAAATTAAAAGCCCCGAATCGTTTGGGGCTTTTTGCTGTCTGGGTTTCTGGGCGTGGCGGTAATCCGCCTGCGGCTTTAGGACGTGTCGCATCAGCCGTTTAACCTGAAGCGTTTCTTTGTTGGCTGGACATTTGGACAGTGCTCGGGTAGAACGGAGGCACCTACTAAGAGCTGGGCTGGGTGCCTGTCTTCTTTATTATTGGTCTGTGAAATATGGCGCTTATTCTGGGTATTGATCCTGGTTCTCGACGCACCGGTTACGGCGTAGTGGATGTGGTGGGAAATCGTTCCCGCGCGGTGGCTTTCGGTACTATTACGACTTCCCACAAGGAGATCCCGCCGCGGTTGGGTGAGATATTCGCGGGAATTGATCAGGTGGTGAAGGAATACGGGCCGGCTGAAGTGAGCATCGAAAAAGTGTTTATGGCTCGCAATGCGGATTCTGCCCTGAAATTGGGCCAGGCTCGCGGTGCAGCTATTGCGGCAGTGATGCAGGCCTGTGTGCCAGTGTTTGAATATTCGGCTCGCCAAGTAAAACAGGCCGTTGTGGGCAAAGGTGGGGCGGAAAAAAATCAGGTCGGGGAAATGGTGAAGTATCTGCTTAAACTGGATCAACGCCCGCAGGAGGACGCCGCTGATGCCCTGGCTATCGCGCTTTGTCATGCTCATATGCGTCTCTCCCTGGCTAGAATGGCTGGTGCCACATCGGTAAGGCGCGGCCGGGTTCGTTAGTGTGGTGTCTGTATTCGTTGATTGCTTCAGTGATTGATTGTGAGCATCGAATATTCGCCCTGTATTTTCTACGCGATACTTTTGTTGTGTACGGGTAAATGGAAAAATGATGATCGGACAACTTCGTGGCACCCTGTTGGAAAAACGCCCCCCGGTGTTGCTGCTGGACGTAAATGGCGTTGGCTATGAAGTCGAGGCACCGATGACGGTGTTCTACGATTTGCCCGAGGCGGGTGCGGAGCTCACCTTGCACACGCATTTTGTGGTCCGTGAAGATGCTCAGTTGCTGTATGGTTTCGCCGATCGTTATGAGCGTGAGCTGTTTCGCGCTTTGATCAAGGTGAATGGGGTGGGGCCAAAAATGGCGTTGGCTATTCTTTCTGGCATAGAGGCTGATCGTCTGGCGCGCTGTATTCAGGATCAGGACACCTCGTCACTTGTGAAGGTGCCGGGCATTGGGAAAAAAACCGCCGAGCGTTTGGTTATCGAGATGAGAGACCGACTCGATAAGATTGATGGTGGGCCAGTGAGTGTGCCGGGCCGGGTCGATACGGATCAACCTGATGATGCTCGCAGTGACGCCATTGCGGCCCTGGAGGCGCTGGGCTACCGCAACAAGGATGCCGCTGTTGCGGTGGGTAAAGCGGCAGATCAAGAAGGCATGAGCAGCGAGCAACTGATCCGTAAGGCGCTTAAAAGTCTGGCCCGCTAGTGCTTTGAGCCAGAGTTGCATAACACTTTGTGATAACAGTAATGGCAGTACGGTATCAGGGTACGATACGCTAGCGACTCCCACGATATAGAGGCAAGCCCGCTGCAGGCATGGATAACGAACGAGTCATTACCGCGGTTGCCGTTGGTAGCCAAGAAGAACAGCAGGACAGGGCGATTCGCCCGGCCAGCTTGGCGGATTATCATGGGCAGCCGAAAGTCAGCGAGCGCATGGAAATCTTTATTGATGCCGCCCGCGGACGCAATGAGGCCCTTGATCATACTTTAATTTTCGGCCCGCCCGGTCTCGGCAAGACGACGCTTGCCCATATCATTGCCCGAGAAATGGGCTGCGATCTCAAGTCCACCTCTGGTCCGGTGCTGGAAAAGGCAGGCGATTTGGCGGCCATCCTGACCAACCTGGAAGAGGGCGATGTGCTTTTTGTGGATGAAATTCACCGCCTGTCTCCGGTGGTAGAGGAAATCCTTTATCCGGCTATGGAAGATTACCAGTTGGATATCATGATCGGTGAAGGGCCGGCCGCCCGTTCCATCAAACTGGATCTTCCGCCGTTTACTCTTGTCGGTGCGACCACCCGAGCCGGTTTGCTTACCGCTCCGTTGCGTGATCGTTTTGGTATTGTGCAGCGCCTCGAATTCTATTCTGTAGATGACTTGTCCGGCATTGTTAGCCGCGCCTGCGATATTCTTGCTATTCCTATCGAAGCGGCCGGTGCCATGGAAGTGGCGCGCCGCGCACGTGGTACCCCGCGTATTGCCAATCGCCTGCTGCGCCGCGTGCGCGATTACGCCGAAGTGAAGGGCGATGGGCGGATTACTGAAGAGATCGCCCAGCGAGCCTTGGACATGCTGGAGGTGGACAGTTGTGGTCTGGACGGCACTGACCGGCGCCTGCTGGATATGATCATGCACAAATTTGATGGTGGGCCGGTGGGACTGGAATCCTTGGCAGCAGCACTCAATGAAGACTCCGGAACCTTGGAAGAGGTGGTGGAGCCTTACCTGATACAGCAAGGCTTTATTCAACGCACCCCGCGTGGGCGGGCAGTGACTAACCATGCTTGGCGTCATTTTGGTTTGCAGCGCCCGCGTCAAGACGGTGATTTGTTTAATGATTGAAAAAAATCAACAAAACGGGGAATTTACCCTGCCTGTGCGCGTCTACATCGAAGACACTGATGCAGGTGGCATAGTCTATTACGTGAATTACCTGAAATTCATGGAGCGGGCGCGTACTGAATTTCTACGTACGCTGGGTTATCAGCACTATGCACTGGCGGATGACAATTTTCAGTTTGTCGTTCACTCGGCCAATGTGCAGTATCGCCAGCCGGCACGTATTGATGATGCGCTGACCGTGTCAGCCACACTGAAAAAAATGGGTAAGGCCACGCTGGTGTTTGATCAGCAGGTGCGTAAAGCCGGCGCATTAATTTGTCAGGCAGACATTAAGGTGGCTTGCGTGAGAGCCGATACCCTCAAGCCGGCGGCTATCCCGACGGCACTGTATAAAAAATTTAGCGCGGCCAGCAAAGGAGAAGGGCTACATGGTTGAGGCATCCAGCATGTCTGTCGTCAGTTTGATCAGCAACGCCACCGTGGTGGTGCAGCTGGTGATGGCGCTATTGATTCTGGCGTCGCTGACGTCCTGGTACATGATTGTTGGCCGTTTCCGGGTGCTTGGGCGTGCTCAACGGGCGGGCCGTGCCTTTGAGGGAAAATTCTGGTCCAGCGATGACCTGGCCTCCCTCTACAACCAGAGCCGCAAAGAGCCGGATCTAGATTCCGGCAGCGAGGCGATTTTTCGCGCGGGCTTTCAGGAGTTTGTCCGGCTTTCTAAAAGCGCACGTGGCGGAGAGGCGGTGATGGATGGCGCCCAGCGTGCCATGCGGGTTGCCTTGCAGCGCGAACAGACCCGCCTTACCAAGCATTTACCTTTTCTTGCCACAGTGGGTTCTACCAGCCCTTACGTTGGGTTGTTCGGCACAGTTTGGGGCATCATGAATTCTTTTATGGCGTTGGCGAACGTGAAACAGGCTACGCTCAGCGTGGTTGCCCCGGGTATTGCCGAGGCGCTGATCGCCACCGCCATTGGCTTGTTTGCCGCGATTCCGGCGGTCATGGCTTATAACCGTTTCTCGGCTCAGAGTGATGCGTTACTGACGGAAAATGAAATGTTCGCGGAAGAGTTTTCTTCCGTACTTCACCGTCAAGCCCATGGGCGCGGAGCATAATCATGAGCGGCGTAAAGATACGGGTGCCGCGCAAGCTCGTCGCCGAGATGAACGTGGTGCCTTACATCGATGTGATGCTGGTACTGCTGGTGATCTTCATGGCCACGGCTCCGATGATGACCCAGGGTATTAATGTGGACCTGCCGGACAGCAACAGCGACCCTATTGATACCACTAAGAGCGAGCCTGTGATCATTTCGGTGACTGCGGATGGCCGTTATTTCATTGATGTGGGCGGTGACAGCCAGAAATCTTCTAGCCTGGAAACCGTCAAAGGTCATGTTCTGCGTATTCATAAGCATAAGCCGTCCACCCTGTTTTTGGTGGAAGGTGATGGCAATGTGGCCTATGCCCGGGTGGTGTCATTGATGGGCGCGTTGCAGGAAGCCGGCATTAGCCAACTTGGGTTGGTGACTGAGCCGCAGGGACGCAATGAGTGATCGCCGTGTTGCGTTGTTGTTTACGCTGTTTATTCACTTGCTGGTGTTTGGTTTGTTGGTGTTTAGCTGGAGCACGGATCCGTCATTGCATAAGGCCCCAGTGGTGCCGCCCCATGTGAAGGCGACCATGGTGGAGCGCTCCAAGCAGCAGAAAGCGCCGGTAGCGAAACCCAAGAAGGAAGTAAAACCGACCCCCAAGCCGACAGCAAAACCTAAGCCTAAGCCCAAAACGGAACCTAAACCTAAACCGACGCCCAAGCCCGATCCGAAGCCTGCGCCGGCAAAAAAGCCGGAGCCTAAACCTAAACCCAAATCGGCGCCTAAACCCAAGGCCGAGAAGAAGCTGGTGGTACCGGAGATCGATACCCCGAGCTTGGAAGAGATGTTGGCCGAGGAAGAGCTGGAAATGGACAGGCAGAACAAAGCCTCTGCCCAGCCAGATAAGGAAATGGCTAGTAACGCGGATCAGGCAAATGCACAGGTGGCCAGTTTTACCGATGCCATTGCCTCCCATGTGGGTCAGCAATGGCGGATTCCCGGCAATTATCGTAACCGAGATGACATCCGCACACGGGTAAGAATAAAGATGATCCCTGGTGGTGAAGTGGTGAATGTCTCTGTGGCGCAAAGTAGCGGCTACCCGGATTTTGACGACTCGGTGTTGAATGCAGTCAAGCTAGCCAGCCCACTACCGGTACCTGATGGATCGCTTTTTAACGAACAGTTTCGCTCACTGGTGATCGAATTCGATCCTGGAGTTGCACAATGATAGGTGTGTTAAGGATGCAGCAAACCTGTAAACGAAAGATATGGATGCAAATCAGCGTCGCTTTGGTGACATCTTTGTGGATGATCAGTGCGCAGGCTGAGTTGCTCATCAAGGTAACTGAGGGCCGTGTGGATGCGGTGCCGATCGCTGTAGTGCCTTTTGATGGTGCAAAAAATGCAGAGGAAGATGTCTCCGCGATCGTTCAGGCGGACCTGCACCGCAGCGGTCAGTTTAAACCGCTGCCGCCGCAAGACATGCTCAGCCGCCCCCGTAATGAGCAAGAGATGATTTATCGGGATTTCAAAGTGCTGGGCACAGAGTATGTGATCACCGGCAGCATGAAGCGTCAGGAAACCGGCGGTTACGAGGTCGGTTATGCACTGTTTGATGTGGCGCGGCAAAAGAAATTGATGTCGGAAACCTATCGCCCGCCGGCGTCCCAGCTACGTGATGTGGCCCATGCCATCAGCGATCGTATCTATGAGCAGCTCACTGGGATCCCTGGAGCGTTCTCTACGAAAATTCTTTATGTGACCCATAATCGCCATGATGCCAATCCGTATCAGCTGCAATATGCCGATGCGGATGGCCACCGAGTAACGACCATCTTGCGTAGTAACGAACCGATAATGAGCCCTACCTGGTCGCCAGATGGCAGGAAAATTGCTTACGTTTCCTTTGAAGATCAGGGGCGGCCAGGTATTTATATTCACAACCTGGCCACCACTGAACGGGAGAAGGTGTCCAGCTTTAGCGGCATTAACGGTGCACCAGACTGGTCGCCAGATGGTCAGCACTTGGCGTTGACCTTGTCCCGTGACGGCAATCCCGAAATTTATATGTTGAATCTGTCGACCAAGGTGTTGACCCGGTTAACGAACAATTACGGCATTGATACCGAGCCGCGTTGGTTGCCCGATGGCGAACACTTGGTGTTCACTTCCAGCCGTTCCGGGGGGCCACAGATTTACAAACTGAACATAAATGATAAGTCGGTTCGGCGGGTTTCGTTCCAGGGCGGCTATAATGCGCGCTCGGATGTAACCCCAGACGGCCGCTATCTCGTTTATGTGCATCGACGAAATGGAAATTACAATGTCGGTGTGCAGGACCTCCAGCGTGGCACATTTAATATTGTGACCCGTACCGATATGGATGAATCGCCCAGTGTTGCGCCCAATGGAAGTATGGTAATTTACGGGACGCAACATGGGGGAGCGGGGGTTCTGGAAGCCGTATCCATTGATGGCAGAGTCAAAGTTGAGCTGCCGTCGAAGGAAGGGGAAGTCAGAGAGCCGGCATGGTCGCCGTTCCTCTGAGTGGTGCTCGAGTCCAATACTAGGAAATTATAGGAGTTTTTCGCATGCGTTCATTACTAAACCCGCTGTTTGCTCTGGTTCTGGCAGCTGCATTGGCAGCTTGTTCCAGTACACCGACTGAAGATGATACCTCTGCTACCGATAGCATGTCTCAGACTGATACCTCTCCAGTAACATCTGTTGAGCGGTCAGAGCCGGTTAAGCCCGACACTAGCAGCATTCCGCTAACTGCTGACAACTTCTACAACCATCCGTCCAACTATGACGGTACCACCGATTCACGTGTTATTTACTTCGCATTCGACAGCAACACCATTCCGGCTGCGGCGTTTGAAACCCTGCGAGCCCACGCGACCTACTTGAAGAACAACGCTAACGCGAAAATTCGTCTGGAAGGCCACGCTGATGAGCGCGGTACTCGTGAATACAACGTTGCACTGTCCGAGCGTCGCTCTAAAGCGGTAGAGAAGTTCCTGCGCGTACAGGGTGTTGCTTCTTCTCAGCTTGAAATCGTGTCCTATGGCGAAGAGAAGCCGGCAGCATTTGGTCACTCTGAAATGGATTGGGCCAAAAACCGCCGTGTAGAAATTAACTATCTGTCTGGCCGTCCGTAAGGCATGAAGGTATTGATGAGAGCGCGCCTGATTGTAGGCGCGATGCTCGGCACCTTGGTGTTCTGTGCACATGCACAGAGCACTGGGCCGCTGGCCGTAGAAGAGCGCAGCCTAGCCCAGGCGCAATCAAAAATGCGCAGTGCCTCCACACCGTCTGCTGCGGTGAATGAGGATGGGTTGATGGTATTAATGCAGCAGCAGCAACAGTTTGAAGAGCAGATTCAACAGCTGCAGGGGCAGCTGGAAGAGTTGCGTCATGAACTTTCCACTCTCAAAAAAGCTGAACGTGAGCGTTATCTGGATCTTGATGCCCGAATTAATACGTTAGCCGAACGGGGAAGCACTGCGAAGGAAGAGGCTGCAGTCGCGGGTAACAATGACCCGGAAGCGGATCGAGCTGCCTATAACGCCGCTAAAGACAAGTTGGTGGCTGGTGACTTCAGCGGTGCCATTGCCGGTTTCGAGGCGTACCTGAAGGATTTCCCGCAAGGGCTATCCCGGGCGGATGCCCATTTCTGGGCGGGTAAGCTGTACAGTGACCAGAAAGAGCCGGATTTGCAGAAGGCGCAAGGTCATTTCCAAGCTGTGGCGGACAACTACCCGGACCATAGCAAGGCGTCGAAAAGCCTCTATATCTTGGCGGTCATGCAGGCCAACGCCGGAGAAATTTCGCCTGCCAAGGTCAATCTGCACAAGCTTATCAAGCAATATCAGGATAGTAGAGAAGCCAAGCAAGCTCAGGGTCTTCTCGAGCAGCTCAACGAGTAAGCCGCGCCTATCACCTTTATCTGCGTCACAGATGCGGGCAAAGGTGATAGAATCCGCGCATTTCCCCCCTCTTTCAGGGCTTTCAGGAGATGTTGTGGAACTCCGCCTCACCGAAATATTCCATTCGTTACAAGGTGAATCCCGCACTGTGGGCCGCCCAACGGTATTCGTGCGCCTAACGGGTTGCCCGCAACGCTGTGTTTGGTGTGATACAGAATATGCGTTCTCCGGGGGAGAAAAATGGAGTTTGGCCGCTATTCTTGAGGAGGTGGCGGCTCTCGGTGCTCAGTATGTGACGGTGACGGGAGGAGAGCCCTTAGCGCAACCAAGCTGCCTGCCATTGCTTAAGACGCTCTGTGATGAGGGTTATCAAGTAAGCCTGGAAACGGGCGGCGCCATGGATATTGCCGGTGTGGACGAGCGGGTGTCTGTGGTGATGGATCTTAAAGCGCCGGGTTCAGGTGAACAGCACAATAATCGGCTGAGCAATATCGCTCTACTCAAGGCTCACCACCAGGTGAAGTTCGTGCTGGCGGACCGCAAGGATTACGATTGGGCACGCTTTATGCTGGATCAGTACCAGTTACACCAGCGGGTCAGTGATGTGCTGTTCTCACCTGTGCAAGGGACTTTAGCCCCGGGAGACTTGGCGAATTGGATTGTCGAAGACCGTTTGCCGGTACGTTTCCAATTGCAGCTACATAAGCTTCTTTGGAATGATGCTCGCGGACGCTGATTAAGGTCAGACGCAAGATCTCTATGCGCCAAACGTGAAGTCTCACAACCCTAAAGCAAAGAGTAATGAAGGAACCTGCCATGAAAAAAGCCGTGGTGCTGTTGTCCGGTGGCTTGGATTCAGCCACTTGCTTGGCGATCGCCCGTGATCAGGGCTATGCCTGCCATACCATTGCATTCGATTATGGCCAACGCACTCGGTCAGAGTTGGATGCGGCGGAGCGTGTGTCTGGCGTGTTGGGGGCGTTGAGTCACCGTGTCATTGAGCTGGGTATGGGGAATATCGGCGGCTCTGCGTTGACGGATCATTCCATTGAGGTGCCGGAAAACGGGGGTGACGGTATTCCTGTGACCTATGTGCCGGCCCGTAACACGGTATTCCTGTCTCTGGCGCTAGGTTTGGCGGAAGTGATTGATGCGCAAGCTATTTTTATTGGAGTGAATGCGGTGGACTATTCAGGCTATCCAGATTGCCGGCCGGCGTTTATCGAGGCGTTTCAGTCCATGGCCACTTTAGCCACCAAGGCAGGGGTAGAAGGGAGGCCCATGCAGATTGAGACTCCGTTAATGCATTTGAGTAAAGCGCAGATTATTCAGCGGGGGGTGGCGTTGGGTTTGGATTACGGTCTTACCGTCTCTTGTTATCAGGCTGACGATCATGGAAATGCTTGTGGGAAATGCGACAGTTGCCGTCTGCGCAGCCAAGGCTTCGAGGATGCATTGGTTAAAGATCCAACAAACTATCAATAAAGCAGAAAAAAAATGGGTTAACCCCTTGTCACCAAGAAATAAATCCGTATTATTTGCGCCTCCTTCGGGAGCGGGTCGTTAGCTCAGTTGGTAGAGCAGTTGGCTTTTAACCAATTGGTCGCTGGTTCGAATCCAGCACGACCCACCATATTTAAAAGGGCTCGCCTACGGCGGGCCCTTTTTCGTTCCAGCTTCCTTTCTATTTTCTTCCTTGATGATCTTTGCGCGGTAGGTGAATTAGCGCTGTAACTCCCCAATACCTTGAAACCCGCAGGCTTCCTGTTCTTCTGCAGGCCTCCACACCGGCAAACCCGCTTGCTCTGCAAGCGCCACCATATGTGCTGTGCCGCGTCCGCCGGGAAAGGCAATCACTGCCTGCGGACGGCCGTGGTGCAGCATTCGGCGGTTGCGCATGGGGCCAGCAGCTCGACCATGGGCTTTCCAGTTGGCAGGGTAGCTCACCTGATCAATACCGTGGTCATGGGCCCACTGCCCAGCCAGACGGTCCGCACCGCTGGCATTGCCATGGATGAGGAGGGATAGGGTGTTATCCCGATGTAGACGGTTCAGGGTGCGTGCCAGTAGAGCCTGGTTGTCAAAATCACGGCCACCGCAGACAAGAATGCGCATTTTGCTGTCCATAAGGTCAGTGTTTTGAGGAGTATAAGCATAGACTTCAACGATTGCACCTTTGTGATCACTGTCTTGCTGAAGTGTGATGGAACACCTTCACAATGCGTTGACAGGTCGCTGGGGTAAGGTTGTACAGATTTCTACTTTTGTATAACCCTGAGGTGCCGGCGGAACTGCTTGCCAGCCTCTACTGCCACTGAGGTCACTCCATGGACGCGGTTAAATCTGAGAAAAAGGACATTCTGGCGCGTATTCCGGTTGGTATCAGCGCCTGTTTGCTGGGCTTGGAGGTGCGCCACGATAAAGGCCACAAGCATTCGCGTTACTGTACCGAGGTTCTGTCGCAGTACTTTGAGTTTCGCTCCCAGTGTCCAGAAATGGGGGCAGGAATGTCGGCACCGCGCAAAGCAATGCATTTGGTGGACGATGGGGAAAAGCATCCGGTGAATAATGACGCAGGCGAAGGCTCTGAAGCGCCGCTGCGGTTGCTAACCACGGATGGTAAGCGAGATTGCACCGGGATGATGATGGATTTCATCGACCGGACGTTGCCGTCACTAGCGCCGTTGCGTGGCTATATTCTGATGGCCAAGTCTCCCAGCTGCGGGATGGAAAGAATCCGTGTCTACAACGAGGCGGGCAATGTACAACGTCGGGATGCCAGCGGGCTGTTCGCTGCGGCGCTGGCACGCCGTTATCCGCTAATGCCACTGGAAGAAGAAGGGCGCCTGAATGATGCCGCTCTGCGTGAAAACTTTATCGAGCGCGTGTTCCTGTATGACGACTGGTGTCAGATGATGGAACAAGGCCTGACCGCTAAAAAGCTGATTGTGTTCCATAGCCGTCACAAATTTCAGCTGTTGGCTCATTGCCAGAAAACCTACCGTGAAGTGGGCCCCATGCTGGCGGACCTTCAAGCACGCCCGCTGCAAGACATTGCCGGGGATTATATTCATGCGGTGATGTCCGCCATGAAGAAGCGTGTATCCCGGGGCGCCCATGTGAATACCCTGCAACATCTGGCCGGGTTTTTGCGCCAGGATCTAGGTGGAGACGACAGGGCGTTGATCAACGAACAGATAGACGCTTATCTGCGTGAAGAGGTGCCGCTGGTTGTGCCGATGACCCTGTTGCGTGGTGCCCTGCGTAAAACCGATCAGCCTTACTTGGCCCAGCAGCGCTATCTTTCCCCGTACCCGGACCCGCTAGGCCTGAGAAATCGGGTATGAGCGAGTCTACAAGCAGGGTTCAAGTTGCGGACCGACAAGCCGGTAGCATCAGCATTCAGCACGTGAGCATGCACTGCGGTATCCCCGCGGTGACTTTGCGTGCCTGGGAGCGTCGTTATGGTTTGTTGACGCCCGCACGCACGGATAAAGGGCATCGGCGTTATAGCGAAGTGGATATCGCTTGTATCGAGCAGATTCAGCATTGGCTGGAGCGAGGGGTGCCGATCAGTCAGGTGGCGGGGCTACTGGCTGATTCAGCAGCGGCTAACGGGGCGGTGTGGGAACAGGGTGCCGAACAGCAAGGGCCTTGGCGCGGGGCAGTAACAGACGCGATCTGCGCGCTGGAGTCGCTCAACACCCGCCGTCTGGAACAGTTGCTCAATGGGCTGCTGAATGATTATAGCCATGCTCTGGTACTGGATCACTTTTGTGATCCCGTGCGGGCACGTTTGGCTGACACTTCAGCCCTGGGTGGATGGCTCACCCTGTTTGACGGTGTGCTGCAGGCCAAGTGGTCGTCGCGGGCATTATCGCTGGCGCCACGGGGTGGGGAGGCCGGCTGGTTGCTGGTGCCGGTGGGGAGAGCCTTGCCGGCACTGGAACTGGCGATGGTATTGAACCGCCCGCTCTGGTGTCTGGGGGCTCCTTTGGTGACGGTAGAACTGCGCAGTGTACTCAAAAGCCTGGCGCAACGGGCCGGTGGTGTGCTCTGGGTGGTGGATCGCTGGCCAACGGCGGCCCAGCGTCAGCAAATCGGTATCGCTTCTGGTTGTGGCCTCAGTGAGGCGTGCTGGGGGCTGGATCTATCGCAAATGACACTGCCGCAAGAGGTAGCCCAGCTTGGCGGGCGTCGGCAGGGGCTGGCGAGCGAACTGGATCGACTTCAACAATCCTGGAGTACGCCATGAATCTGGTCTGGTACCGCAACGACCTGCGTGTCGCGGCACACTCGCCTCTGCACGCTGCGTTGACAGAGTCATCGATAAGCGCGGGTGAGACGAGGCCACAGGCGCTGGCGGTGTATTGTCTGTGTCAGGGGCAATGGGATCGTCATCAGGTGGCGCCGTTGCGCCGCTGGTATGTGTTGGAAAGCTTGCGTGAGCTGGGCGAGTCCCTGGCTAACCGCGGCATTGATCTGCATGTGCTGGATGTGGACACCTTCGAGAAGGTGCCGGAGGCGTTAGCAGAATTTGCCCAGAGCCAAGGTGTGACACACCTGTATTGCAATCGTGAGTATCCGCTCAATGAAAAGCAGCGAGACACACTGGTGGCTGAACGCCTGCGTGAGCAAGGGATTATCCTGCGCGGTTTCGACGATGGCGTGTTAGTTCCACCCGCGGCACTGCGCACCGGTAAAGGAACACCGTATACGGTGTTTGGGGCTTATAAGAAACGTTGGGATGTATGGACGGCCGATCATCACCCGGCGATGACACCGGTGCCATCACAATGCAGGGCTGAAGGTACGTTTATGGGGGCTAAGGTTGTGGCGAAGGCCCTTGAAATGCTGGACGTGCCTGAGGCGCTAACGCAGCAATGGGCGCCTGGAGAAGAGGCCGCCTGGCAACAACTTGATCAATTTATGGAGCGGTCGCTGGCCGACTATCGCCGCAACCGTGATTTTCCTGATTTGTCTGGCACCAGCGGCTTATCGGTGGCGCTATCGGCGGGAACCCTGTCGGTGGCCAGTTGTTTCCGGGCCGCAACCCAGGCCATGGCGGATGCGGGTAGCCGTGATGGTGCTGCCTGCTGGATCGACGAGTTGGCCTGGCGGGATTTTTACCGCCAGATCATGGCGCAGTTTCCTCGCGTTAGCCGCGGACAAGGCTTCCGGCCGGAAACGGATTTGCTGGAATGGAAAAATGATGACGAGCTATTCGCCGCTTGGTGTGAAGGGCGTACGGGGTACCCGTTGGTGGATGCAGCCATGCGGCAGCTGGTTGCCACCGGCTGGATGCATAACCGGCTACGCATGGTGACAGCCATGTTTCTCAGTAAGCATCTTTGGCTGGATTGGCGCCGCGGTGAAGCGTTCTTTATGACACATTTGATCGATGGGGACTTTGCCGCCAATAACGGTGGCTGGCAGTGGAGTGCCTCATCTGGCACCGATGCGGTGCCTTATTTTCGGGTGTTTAATCCGGTTCGTCAGGGGCAACGTTTTGATAGCGAAGGCCGCTTTATTGCTCATTGGGTGCCGCAATTGCGCGACTTGGATAGCAAGCAAATCCATGAGCCCTGGAAGCAGCCGCTACTGGCCCGGGATTATCCACCACCGGTGGTGCCCCATGCGGGAGTGCGTGAGCGGGTGACGGTAGCGTTCAAGGCGGCTAAAAGCCGGTTTGATAAAACCTCTTAGGATCAGCAACACCCCGTGTCGCCGCCGGCCATGGGCAATAGTAGGAAGGGAAAGACATGAGTCAGCGTATTGCTATTGTTGGAGCCGGTATTAGTGGGCTTAGCACCGCTTGGTATCTGTCAAAAGCGGGTCATCAGGTCGATGTATTTGAAGCCAATGATTATCTGGGTGGGCATACCTGTACGATTCCGGTATCTCGACCCCATGGTGATTACGCTATTGATGTAGGGTTTATTGTATTCAACGATCGAACCTACCCGAATTACCTTCGTTTGTTGGAGGAGCTTGGCTTGCAGGGCCAACCCACTCCTATGGGGTTTGCGGTCAGTGATGAGAAGAACGGGCTGGAATACTGCGGCGATGGGCTGGGGGGCATGTTTGCCCAGAAACGCAATTTGCTGAACTTTTCACACTGGCGTTTCATTCGCGACATCTTGCGCTTCAATAAGCAGGCACCGGCTTTGCTTAATAGCGCCAAGGGAGATCTTCCTTTGGGGCAGTATCTGCGTGAGCAGGGTTACGGTGAACGCTTTGCCCGGGATTATATTCTCGCCATGGGTGGGGCTATCTGGTCTTGTTCGCTGGAGCAGATGGAAGTTTTTCCTGCTCGGTTTTTTATCCGGTTTTTCCAGAATCATGGTTTATTGTCGTTGAATGATCGGCCTCAGTGGTTCGTGGTGCCTGGTGGTTCCAATCAATACGTGAAACCTCTGGTGGACGGTTGCAACGCTACCTTTCATACCCGCACCCCGGTGCAGTCGATACGACGGGGCTCAGCGGGAGTGGGCGTAGAGGCTGGTGTCGGTGTCACCGTCACCGTAGGCGGGACAGAGCGGCATTACGATCAGGTTGTGCTGGCGTGCCACAGCGACCAGGCGCTGGCATTACTCAGTGACCCAGACGAACGGGAAGAAGCGAACCTGTCGCAATTGGGTTACCAGGACAATGAAGTGGTCCTGCATACGGATACAGCATTGCTACCGCGTCGGGAACGGGTATGGTCAAGCTGGAATGCCATGTTGTATGCGCAGGATCAGGAACGGGTTCAAGTGACCTATAACATGAATATTCTGCAGGGTATTGCTGCCCCGGAAACCTTCTGTGTCACGCTGAACGCCAGTGACCGAATTGATACTAAAAAGGTACTCGCCCGTTACCATTTTGCGCATCCGTTATTCACACCGCAGACGGTGGCGGCCCGGGAACAATTACTGAAAGACAACGGCAAAAATGCCACCTGGTTTGCCGGTGCCTGGTGTCGCAATGGTTTCCATGAAGATGGTGTGGTGTCTGCGTTGAACGTGGTGGCAGGGATCACTGGCAAGGCGCAGGAAGGGGGCGTTGCGTGATGGAGGCTTCGGTCAATGACCCGTTGACGCCCTATGCTATTGCGCGCGGGCGCGTCTGGCATCAACGGTTGCAACCGTTTACCTACAGCTTTGATTACCCGCTGTGGATGGTTTGGTGCGATCTGGAAAAAATTGATGCCATGCTCGGGCGGCACTGGGCCTGGGGCAGGAGGTGGCGACCGGTCACTTTTCGTGATCAGGATTACCTGGATACTCGTGCCGTGCCGTTAGCGGAAAAAGTTCGCGAAAAAGCGCTCAGCCTGGGGCTGAACTGGAGCCATGGCAGAACGGTTATGCTGGCGCAGTGGCGTACCTTCGGAACCCTGTTTAATCCATTGGTGTTGTACCTGCATTTCCCGCAAGGAAAAAGCCAGCCCGACAGCATGATCGCCGAGGTGCAAAATACCCCATGGCGAGAGCGCCATTTTTACCCTCTCACGTTTTCCCGAAATGAAAACGGGGTGCTGCTGGTGAACCACCCCAAGGCTTTTCATGTGTCCCCTTTCTTGCCCATGCTGCTGCAATACCATTGGCATCTTCACGTTGCCTTACCCGATCTGCGAATAGGGTTAGAGGACCGGGATAAACAGGTCTGCGTGTTCAAGGCCGGAATGAAGTTGCAATTAGTTGCGCCGGATTCCGCCGCCATGGGCAAGGGCATTTTCCGGTTTGGTGCCCAAGGGTTGGCCACGCTGAAAAATATTTATTGGCAGGCCTTCAAACTGTGGCGTAAAGGCGCGGTCTTTCACGGTCACCCCGCTGGCGAGAACGCTCAACGTGATGATGGTGATTCAGGCGATGATGGAAACAGGGAGTAAGGTAATGCTGTCTGGCGATAGAGCCTCTAACAATAAAAGTATCCAGGCCGGCACATTGAGTTGGTCGCAATCAGTGGCTCGTACTCTGGTGTTGAATAAGCTGGCGAAAGTGCCACACGGCGGCCTGCGTATTGATGAGCCGGATGGAAACACCGTGTTACTCGGCGATTCACACAATAGCCAGGCAATCGGCCATATCGTACTCACCGATTGGTGCACCTACAGCATGATGATGAGCGGTGGGGCGATGGGGGCGGCAGAGGCGTTTATGGAACAAAGCTGGTCGAGCCCGGACCTGGTTAAGGTAATACGGTATTTCGCCGCAAATGTGGACGCCATGCAAGCGCTGGAAGGCGGCTTTGCCGCGCTGTCCAAACCCGCGTTGAGAATGCTGCACCGCTATAATCGCAATTCGCTGCAAGGATCGCGCAGAAATATTTCCGCGCATTACGATCTGGGCAATGATTTTTTCAGCCTGTTTCTTGATCGCACCATGATGTATTCCAGTGCGGTTTTTTCGCGCCCGGAGGCGTCCCTGGAGGAGGCCTCGGTGCACAAGCTGGATTTGATTTGCCAACGGCTGCAATTACAGCCCGGCATGACGGTGCTTGAAATTGGCACGGGCTGGGGCGGTTTAGCGCTGCATGCAGCGCAGCATTACGGGGTCACCGTTACCACCACAACGATATCCCGCGAGCAGGCCCGTTATGCCCGTGATCTGGTTGCCGATGCCGGGCTAAGTGATCGCATCACCATTCTGGAAAAGGATTATCGCGAACTCACCGGACAGTATGACAGGGTGGTGTCCGTGGAAATGATCGAAGCGGTGGGGGCGGAATTTTTGCCTGGCTATTTTGATGTGTTGGGCAAGCGTTTGAAGCCGGAAGGGTTGCTGCTGATTCAGGCAATCACGGTGCCGGACCAGCGTTACCACTATGCATTGAAGCAGGTGGACTTCATTAAGCGTTATATCTTTCCCGGCGGTTTCCTGCCCAGTGTGTCGGTGATGTGCGACAACCTCACGCGCCATACCCGCTTGGTGACCACGGAACTGCACGACATCGGTCATGATTACGCGCTGACCTTAAATCACTGGCGCCAGCGTTTTCATGATGCGCTGCCCCGCATTCGCGAGCTGGGTTTTGATGAGCGGTTCGTGCGTATGTGGGAATATTACCTGTGCTATTGCGAGGGCGCGTTCCTGGAGCGGGCCATCAGCACGGTGCATCTGGTTGCCGCCGGACCCGCTTACCGGCCTTCCTTCCAAGCTTGAAGGGAAGCTTGAAAACCGCCCTCGTCGGACGCATTTAATCCTTTGCAGGGCTAACAACAGGCCGCTATTCAGCGGTTTTTGGCTGTTGTGGTATTATGCCCGCCTTATTCTTTTATCAATTTTCCAAGTTGTTGATTTCAGGGGGAAACCCCGGGCGGTAAGGCAATGACGGCAGAGGCACAAGCACGGGTCCAGGCGCATTTAGCTGAGGTGGAGCCCGAGGACACGCTCAGCGAAGAGCAACGCGCATCCTATCGTGATCGGATCAAGGCGTTGTTGCGTCAACGCGATGCGGTGTTGGTAGCGCATTACTACACAGACCCGGAAATTCAGTCGTTGGCGGAAGAAACCGGTGGCTGTGTGTCTGATTCTTTGGAAATGGCCCGCTTTGGCAAAGACCATCCTGCGTCCACGTTGATTGTGGCCGGGGTGAAGTTTATGGGTGAGACCGCCAAAATTCTTAGCCCGGAAAAACGCGTCTTCATGCCGACACTCGAAGCGACCTGTTCATTGGATATCGGTTGTCCGGAAGAAGAGTTTTCCGCATTTTGCGACCAGCACCCGGACCGCACTGTGGTGGTTTATGCCAATACTTCCGCTGCGGTGAAAGCCCGTGCCGATTGGGTGGTCACCTCGTCCATCGCCGTGGAGTTGATTGAGCATCTAGATAGCAACGGTGAAAAAATTCTGTGGGCGCCGGACAAGCACCTTGGCGGCTATGTTCGTGATAAAGCTGGCGCCGATGTATTGTGTTGGGACGGTGCCTGCATTGTTCACGAAGAGTTTAAAGCTAAAGGGTTGCATGATTTGCAAGCCGCCTACCCGGATGCCGCTATTCTGGTGCACCCGGAATCCCCGGCCTCGGTGGTGGAAATGGCGGATGTGGTCGGCTCAACCTCACAGCTGATCAAGGCCGCTTGCGAGATGGACAATGAGGTGTTCATCGTTGCCACCGACAAGGGCATTTTCTACAAGATGCAGCAGTTAGCGCCGGGCAAAACCTTCTTGGAAGCGCCGACGGCGGGCTCCGGTGCGACCTGTCGCAGTTGTGCTCACTGTCCGTGGATGGCAATGAATGGCCTGCAGAACATGCTCGCGGTGCTGGAAGATGCCAACGGCATGGGGCAGGAAATTTTCGTGGACTCGTCGCTGGCAGAAAAAGCCATGGTGCCGTTGAACCGCATGTTGGATTTCGGCCGCAAGTTGAAAGCGTGACCGGCCGCTATTATTTTGTGTGACGCCTGATACAACCTGTGCAAACAACGCAGGTTGTATTCTTGCGATTTAGACAGTACCCCGCCACCGCGCTCAGAACTCTTCTTCAGATAATCGCTTCATTTCTCGCAGGCGCCCGTTCAATTTGCTGTGCAAAGCAAAGTCATTCTCTGCGTCGCGCAGGGCATAGCGCATTTGTTGCTGGGCTTTAGAATCGTTGCCGCGTAGAAACTGGCTTTCGGCACGGGCATGCAGGGCGCGCACGGTGTCGCCACTGTTGCCGTAGGCATCAGCCAGCAGGTCCCAGATGTGAGGATCATTGATGTGGTCTTTGAGTAGCGGTTTGAGTAATGGCAGGGCCTTTTCTGGTTGCTTGCTGCGCAGGTAGGCTTTGCTTTGCAGTATGGACGCGGCGTAATTGTCCGGTGAAATGTTCAGTACCCACCCGGTTTCTTTAATCGCTAGCGGGTAGCTACCTTCATCCAGCGCCACTTCAGCTAACCCTAGGCGGAACCAGAGTTGATCGGGGTATTGATCGGCTAGCCCCTGCATCAATCCGCGAGCCTGATCATAGTGATTGGCACGCAGATAGCTCAGGGCTAGGCCGTATCGTGCGGCCTGTAACCCTAACGCACTGCGTTCATTGCTGTAGCGTTTGAAATATTCAATGGCTTGCTCATCAGAGGTAATGAAGCCTGCCTTGAGGCGGGCCTGTGCCAGCAGAAAACTGGTGGAAACGGATAGACGTGCCGGTGGAAGGGCGCGGGCGCGGGCGCGGCTGTCAGCAATTCGGCTTTCGGTGACCGGGTGAGTGAGCAGAAACTCCGGCGGATTTCCGGAGAAACGTTGGCTATCGTGCATACGTTCGAAAAAGCGCGGCATGGCGCTTGGGTCCATGCCAGAGGCGGCGAGGGTCTGCATGCCCACCCGGTCAGCTTCGCGTTCATTTTGACGAGAATAGGCCAGTTGAGCCTGAATGGCCCCGGCCTGGGTGGCTGCGATACCGGCCATCCCAGCTTCACCGTCGCCGGCAATGGCAACGGCCAGGCTGGCCAGCATGGCGGCCAGCACCGCAGTGTTCATTTTTTTTGAATCTAAGTATCGGCGGGCAAAGTGCCGCTGGCTTACGTGGGCAATTTCGTGAGCAACCACTCCGGCGACTTCGTCTTCGCTCTCCGCATTTAGAAACAGGCCGGCGTTGAGCCCGATTACCCCACCGGGCACTGCAAAAGCGTTAATCTGGCGACTGTTTATTACCACGATATCCAGGTTGGGTTCTTTCAGGTCGCTGTAGGAGGCTAGCCGGTAGACTAGGCTCTCCACGTATTCCTGCAACATGGGGTCGGACATGATGGAAGTCTGCCCGCGCAGACTGCGTAGCCAAGCACGACCCAAGCGGTATTCCTGGCCGGAAGACATGAGCGCTGCGGTAGGGTCGCCTAGCACCGGAAGATTGTTATCGGCACTGGACGGGTTGGCTAGCCAGCAGCAGCTGAATAGCAAAAATGTACGCAAAAACAACGTCAAGTCGTGGCTCCGTTCAGAGAGTCGTAACGGGTAGGGTAACCTTGAGTATCGCTACACAAGGCGTTATTCAAAGGCTCTCTTATGACTATAATGCCGGCAGGGCGACAATGAATGAAGTGATAAGAATGACTAAGCACCAGATGTCTGAACACAAGGTTGATCTCCATGTGGATGCGTCCACGTTACAGTGCCCGTTGCCGCTGTTGAAAACCCGGCAGGCGTTGCGGCAGCTCCGTGCCGGGCAATTGCTGGAAGTGATTGCCACGGACACGGGGTCAGCCAATGATATTCCCGCCTATCTGAGACAGTCCTGCCATGCGCTAGTTCGCATGGGGGAATCGAAAGGCTGTTACTATTTCGTGATCCGTTGCGGCACACAGGAGCCTTGATGCTACGCATACTGAAAAATTGGGCCGATAGTTATTTTTCTGACGAAGAGGCGGTGTATTTAGTTGTCCTGCTGTTGGCCGTTGGGCTGGTGATTGCTTTTTTTGGTGGCATGCTAGCGCCGGTGTTTACGGCCATGGTGGTGGCCTATCTAATGCAGGGGCTGGTGGGGGCGCTGGAGCGCCGGGGCGTTAGGCGTATGCTCGCGGTCAATTTGGTATTTGTGCTGTTTGTTGGCCTGTTGACCGCCACCTTGGTGGTGCTGTTGCCTATGGTGTGGCGACAGCTAGTGTTGTTAGTTCAGGATCAGCTGCCCCATATGCTCAAAAATGGGGAAATCTGGCTGCGGGGCCTGCCGGCTCACTATCCAGAAGTGATTTCCATGGATCAGGTGAATTCCATTGTCGCGGTAATTCAGCGGGAGGTGGCTGAGGCGGGCCAGGGAGTGCTGACGTTGTCGCTGGCATCGATTCCCAACCTGGTAGAAATAATGGTGTTTCTTGTGCTGGTCCCTTTGTTGGTGTTTTTCTTTTTGAAAGACAGGGAAACCCTGGTCAACTGGATGCTGGGCTTTTTGCCTCGTAAGCGGCGGATTCTTTCTCACGTATGGCACGAAATGGACGGTCAGATCGCCAATTATGTGAGAGGTAAGGCGATTGAAATTCTGCTGGTCGGCGGTTCAACGTTTATCGCTTTCATACTACTGGATATGAATTATGCGGTGTTGCTGGCGGTGCTGGTCGGGCTGTCGGTGGTGGTGCCATACATCGGCGCCACAGTGGTCACCTTGCCGGTGGCGGCAGTGGCTTACGTGCAGTTCGGTTGGGGTGGTGACTTTGCGCTGGTGATGATCGTATATGGCATCATCCAGTTTATTGATGGCAATATTCTGGTACCGCTGTTGTTTTCCGAGGCGGTGAATTTGCATCCTGTGGCGATTATTACCGCCATTCTGTTATTCGGCGGGCTATGGGGGTTGTGGGGGGTGTTCTTTGCCATCCCGTTGGCGACGTTGATTAAAGCTGTGATCAATGCCTGGCCTCGGCAGGCAGACTATTCTCCCGGGAAGCTAGCATCCCAGCCAGAGGCATGAGGCAAAGAAAAAGGGGCGAAAGCCCCTTTTTACTGGTGAGGTGGCGTTAAAGCCCTAGCGCGTCCAGTTCAGCTAGCAGGTCTTCGTGATGGGTTTTGGTTTTGAATTTGTCCATTACCTTTAGCAGTTTGCCATTCTTGCCGATGATAAAGGTGGTGCGGATAAGCCCCATGAATTCCTTGCCCATGAATTTCTTCATGCCCCAACAGCCGTATTTCTCGGCGATGGCGTGATCTTCGTCGGATAATAGGGTGAAGTTCAGGGAATGCTTGTCGATAAACTTGGGCAAGCGTGCTACTGCATCCGGGCTGATGCCAAATACCACGACTCCCCGTTTTTCAAGCTCTGCCTGGGTGTCACGAATGCCGCAGGCCTGGGTGGTGCAGCCCGGGGTCAAGGCTTTGGGGTAAAAGAAAATCACCACCGGGTTTTGATTCCTGAACGCTTTCAATTCAACCTGATTTCCATCTTGATCCGGTAGTTTGAAGTTGGGTGCCAGATTGCCAATTTTGGGGTGTGCCATATTGAATTCCGTTCTCTTTGGTAGTCTTGATGAGTTTGCTGCGTTGCGCCCAGCTAGCGTTTTGGCGTCATGGTGGCATCCAGGTTGCGGGCTTCACAAAAATCCAGAAAAGCGTCGCGTAGCTGGGCCACGGAGTGTTCCGCGTTCATGCTCAAAGTTAGATGCAGGCTGAACATGCGGGTGCCAGTGTGTGGGGCGGCGTAGGTGCCCGTGTGTAGGTCATCGATGTTAATGTTGCGCCCGGAGAAGAAGTGGGCGATTTCATGGACAATGCCCGGATTGTCCATGGCCACTACTTCCACTTCGTAGGGCAGGGCGGCGGAGCTAGCCTCCGGGGCGCGGGTGCGTTTAAGGGTTATCCGCAAGTTTAGTTGATCGGCCAACTGTTGCTGCCCGGCTTCTAAGCTGTCCAAAGTGGCGGCGTTGCCGGCAACCAGCATCAGTACAGCAAATTCCCCCCCGAGTACGGTCATCCGTGAATCCATGATATTGCCATCGTATTCCAACACGGCCTTGGACAGGGCCTGCACAATGCCTGGCCGGTCCGTGCCTAAGGCAGAAATCACAATCAACTGATCCATTGTTGTTCTCCGTTTTGCTAGTGCCGTCAATATTCAGGTCCACGTACCGGTGGCGGGCACGAAATTTGCCTTCTTATGAGGTGTATTTGGCCAATCAGTTTACCCAGTTCATCTCAGACTGAACACTTGCCGAGAAGACGGGTCTGAAGCTGTACGTTGCATTCCAGGTAGTAAACCGCAGACGCGCTCCTTGTCCGCTTTGGGGGCGGGGTTTACCATAGCGCCCTTCACCCGACGATAGGGCTCGCTAGTTGGGAGGCATCGTTGAGCGCATTGAGTGGCGCAACGGGTTTGCGCACAATAGGAGACAGGCATGATTCGCGGCAGCATAGTGGCGCTGGTGACCCCCATGCGTGCAGATGGGTCCGTAGACTGGGAGCGATTGCGCTCGCTGGTTAATTGGCATGTAGAACAAGGCACCCATGCCATCGTAGCTGTGGGGACGACCGGTGAATCCGCTACCCTTGGGTTTGAAGAGCACGATAGCGTGATCCGTGAAGTGGTGGCGCTGGCTAAGGGCCGCCTTCCGGTTATTGCCGGTACTGGTGCCAACAACACAGAAGAAGCCATTCGCCTGACTCGAGATGCCAAACGAGATGGCGCAGACGCTTGCCTGTTGGTGACGCCTTATTACAACAAGCCGCCCCAGGAAGGTCTGTATCAACACTTCTTGGCGATAGCTCGTGCGGTAGATATTCCGCAAATACTGTATAACGTGCCCGGTCGAACATCTTGCGATTTACTGCCGGAAACCGTGGAGCGCTTGAGTAAAGTGCCGAACATCGTGGGCATAAAGGAAGCCACCGGTAATTTGGAGCGGGCTCGCGAAATCCGTGAGCGCTGTTCTGATGATTTCATGCTTTATTCTGGCGATGACGCCACCGCCATGGACTTTATTTTGGCTGGCGGACATGGCGATATTTCGGTGACCGCTAACGTGGCCCCGGCGAAGATGGCCGCCATGTGTGAGGCGGCTCTGGCTGGTGATGCGGATACCGCTCGGGCACTGAATGCGGAACTCGAACCCCTGCATCGTGATCTGTTTATTGAAGCGAATCCGATCCCGGTGAAATGGGCACTGTTTGAAATGGGCCTAATTGACGCGGGTATCAGGCTACCGTTGGTGCCGATGTCAGAAGCGGCTCAGCCGCGGTTACGTGAAACCATGCGCCAATGCGGCCTGTTGGAGGTTAAATGAAGAAAGCGGCGTTGCTGGCACCACTCATGCTCGCTTTGATGGTGGCTGGTTGTAGCTGGTTGCCAGACAGCAGTTTGGAATACCGTAAAGCGGCCGTGACCGACCCGATTAAAGTGCCCGACGGTGGCGTGTTTATTGGTGAGCAGCCCCTGTATGCGGTGCCTCGCGAGGATGAGCGGCTAACCGCTCCTGGTGAAGATGAAAAGCGTTTTGAGGCACCGCGCCCGCCGCAACTGGTGGTGTTGGGGAGTGCCTCTGGCAACGAAAACGTTGAGTCTGCTCCGCGTGGTGAATCCGCTAAAGCATTGCTAGGTCGGGATGGCAATGGTTACCCGATTATCATGATGTCCACTCGCTACGCCTGGGCATGGGAATATGTGAGTGATGCCCTAAAACAGACGGATTTAAAGGTCAGTGATCGTGATCGAGAAGTGGGTATCTTTTACCTTAAGGTTCCCGATCGGTATGAGTTGGGTGCCCGCGAAGCACAGTTGAAATTAAGCCATACGACCAACGGTATTCAGGTGGCTGTGTTGAATGAGAAGGGCTCCGCACTGGTGGATAAAATCCCGGGGCAGGCCATTCTTGAGCGAATCTACGACGAGCTCGATTAATGCAGCTGGCCTCATTGGGCAGTGGCAGCAAAGGCAACGCCACGCTGGTGCACGCTGACGACACTTTGGTGTTGGTTGATTGTGGTTTTACCATTAAGGAAACTGAGGTGCGATTGGGGCAGCTGGGGCTGGTCGCCGATCAGCTCAGTGCGATTTTGGTCACCCATGAGCACGGAGATCATATTCGTAGCGCCGGGGCGTTGGCCCGTAAAGTGGGGTGCCCGGTATATAGCTCATTTGGCACCGCCAGCGCTGTGCACGACAAACGCGCCAGCCTGAAAGAGGCTAACTGGCAAGAAATTCGCCCCGGTCGGACGTTTACACTGGGAGCGATGGAAGTTCTGCCGGTGCTGGTGCCCCATGATGCTCGTGAACCTTGCCAGTATCGCTTTTCTTGGCAGCAGCGCACGGTGGGAGTGCTTACCGACTTGGGTGCGATTACCCCCCATGTGGTTGATGCCTACAGGGACTGCGATGCCTTAGTATTAGAATGCAATCACGACTCGCAATTACTAGCCTCAGGACCGTACCCAGCATCGTTGAAACGACGTGTGGGTGGTATGTTAGGCCACCTGAGTAATGATCAGGCTGCGGCGCTGTTGCGTCAGGCCAATGTGGATCGCCTGCAGCATTTGGTGCTGTCGCACCTGAGCGAACAGAACAACACGTCCCTGCATGCACTGGATGCCGTGCAACGGGTGGTAACCCGCGGGCGTGAACGAATTAGCGTTGCTAGTCAGACGGAAGGGTTTGACTGGCTACAAGTACATTAATGCTGACCTGAGTAATAGGCCTTTCCATGGAAAAACGCGACGAGTTGTATGCCGGCAAAGCCAAGTCCGTGTACACCACCGATGACGAAGACATGCTGATTATGCTGTTTCGTGACGATACCTCCGCCTTTGATGGTAAGAAAAAAGAGGCATTGGCTCGCAAGGGGGCAGTGAATAATCAGTTCAACGCAGCCATTATGGAAAAGCTGAAAGCGGCGGGCATCCCCTGCCATTTTGAGAAAACCCTATCGGCCACTGAATCCCTGGTGAAGAAGCTAGATATGATTCCGGTGGAATGCGTGGTGCGTAATATTGCTGCGGGCTCCATATGCCGCCGCTTGGGTGTGGAAGAGGGCCTGGAGTTGACGCCGCCAACGTTTGAGTTCTTCTTAAAGGACGATGACTTGGGGGACCCCATGGTCAATGATTTCCATATTCGTAGCTTTGGTTGGGCCAGCGACGATCAGGTGGCACAGATGAAAACCCTCACCTTTGCGGTGAACGACGTGCTCAAACAGCTGTTTCTGGACGGGGGCATGCTGCTGGTGGATTACAAGCTGGAGTTTGGCATGTTTAAAGGTGAGGTATTACTGGGGGATGAATTTAGCCCGGATGGCTGCCGCTTGTGGGACAAGGATAGCCGCGAAAAATTGGATAAAGACCGTTTCCGTCAGGGGTTGGGCGGAGTGGTTGAAGCCTATGAAGAAGTGGGTAAGCGTCTGGGAATGACCTTCGAATATTAAAATCGTTAACCATTACCCATCAAGCTGCAGCCAGTGATTTGATGGGTAATACTGCCAATTAAAAATAAGTAGAAAAGGTGGGAGTATGAAATCTGTGATGCGTTTAGCCGCTATTGCTCTGTTGGCTGCGGTTCTTAGTGGTTGCTTTCTGACCAAGTTGGCCACCACGCCCATGCGTTTAGTGGGAGCGGCAGGCTCTGTGGTTGGGGCCGTATTGTCAATTATTCCAGTGGCGGGCAATGCTGCCGATGAAGCCCTTGAAAAAGTCGATGGTGCCATTGATAACACGGCGGATAGCATCGATAAGATACCGTTATAAACTCGATTGGCTTAGTCTTTCCTGCGGCCAGTGCAGTCAGGACTGGCTGATACGTTGACGCTTGTAATAGGTTGGCTGTCTAAGAGAAATATCCCCTCGTTCTAACGGACGGTTGAAACCTTTTGCGGGCCTAGATTTTCAGGCAGGATCGCGATCTTGGCGCGGTTTTGGGGTTGCCTCCTTTAAGGAGGTCGAGAGATGCTCATCCAATGAAAAGCATAATAACGAGTGCGGTCCATCCGGAAGATCTGAAGAGTGTGGCCTGTGAAGGCTTCACCTGCTGCCCGTTGCGATAAAACACAACATTTGTACCTTTCTGGCTGACGCTGAGCATGTAAGGCGTTTTTCAGAGGTTACTTAGATTCTTTTGTCTGTCTGTTCAAATTACCCTGAACGATAAGTCTCTCGATCAATATTAAGTTGAAATTTGTGTCGTCTCCTCTTGCTATTTCCTTAATGCCCTGTTCATGGGCAACAGTTTTGCACAGCATGTCTGCATTTTTTCATCTGCTGTGCGAAGGCTGATCGCTAAGCTGTTGATTTGTTATGTTTATTTGTAAGTATATGATTTTAAATGGTTTAATTTTATGGCCATTTTTTCATCACTTTAATGTAATGGTAGGCGTGGCAGGTGGTGGGGAAGGTTCCTGACAGTCTATTCACAGAGTTATCCACAGAAGTTGTGGGTAACTTTTTCAGCCATAAAACAGTGTCGGTCGAAGCTCACCGCCTGAACATAGGAAATGGTCTCCAGGGTTGCTTGAGTATTTGCCGACCGCTGAGTTTCAACAATAGCGGGTGGAAGCCTGCGTTGGGGAAGCTGCGTTTGATCAGCCGAATTCTGGCCATGGGAACACCGAAACGCAGTAGTCCAAGGCTAACATCGATCCAGTCGGCCCGACGGAAGGCCTCAGTAAGATCCAAATGGTTGTGGCTGAAACGGCTAACTTTGTGATGATTCATGATCATGTTGTGTACATCATGACTCCAATCTTCCAGCTGCTCCTCCTGCAGATAGTGATCTGCTTGGCGGGACGAAGACGGCAAGTAATCGAAGGTGCCAGCTAACCAGATCCCCGCATCATGGAAAAAAGCAGCAATCTGTAATTTATCCAGCTCTTCTACGTTCAAGGGCCGTTGCGCTATGACTAGATTCACCAGTCGGTATACATGGTTACGGTACGTTGTTTGCTGTTTGCCGAAACGTTCAGCGTAACGGTCGAACAGTTGTTCCACTCTGGGTAACTGGGTGATGAGGCTCTGGTTCATGACGCTCCGCCTGTTTTTTTGATGTGGTCATCATTCTTGCTGTAGAAGACTCTGTGTTACTGGGAGTCAGTATGGCACCAATGTAGTGATTGTTGGTGGGTGAGGGTCAGTAAAGCCTGCACTTGGTGGCGGTTTTTTTGTGTACTATAGTCAGACAAAATGGACTGAATTGTTCAACAGGTACCGGGGGTTCGATGGGTTTCAAAGCAAAAGAAAGCCTCTCTGAGCAAATTGCCCAGCATCTTGCGCAGCAGATTATTCATGGCGATATGCTGGCGGGAGATCGCATTCAGGAACTCCGTGTGGCCGGTGAGCTTGATGTCAGCCGAGGTTCGGTCCGTGAGGCTTTATTGATCCTGCAGCGTCGCCAGCTTATCGACATTCTTCCTCGCCGTGGTGCCGTGGTGAAAGAGATGTCAGAGACCCATGTGCGTAATCTGTATGAAGTCATGCAGGTGCTGCTGGGTTTAGTGATTCGAAAGGCTATTAAAGTGGTTCGAGAAGAAGATATGGATTCTTTCATCGAACTGGTCCACGGGTTACAGGTGGAGGCTGAAGAGCGGGATTATGATGCTTTTTTTACTCTTAGTTTTCGTTTCCTGGAGCATCTTTATCCATTCGCGCGTAATGTTTTTGTGGAAGATGTGTTGATTAACATGCAGCCAGCTATGCAGCGGGCTTACTTCATGGCGTTGCATTTGGAGCCTGATGAAATAAAGGAGTGTTTGTCGTTCTTTAAGGCGTTGGTGGAAACTATTTTTCGCCGTGATGTACGCTCGGCGCTGGAAATTATTCGGGAATTTGCAGAGCATCAGTCGGAGCTGGTGGAAGAGTCCATCACCCGTGCTCGGCAGATTGAAACCGCCTGGGGTTCGCGACGTCGTAAGTAATTACTCCTCATTGTGTTGTGGATATTTGGCTGATGGCCGGTAATCTGCAACGGGGGTCTTGCCCTGACGGATCAAGCTGCATAGAATTGCCACCCTCTTTAGGCACGTAGCTCAGTTGGTTAGAGCACCACCTTGACATGGTGGGGGTCGGTGGTTCGAATCCACTCGTGCCTACCAGATTCAGACGAAGGGCTTGTCGCAGTAATTACTGCGACAAGCCCTTTTTCGTTTTCGCTTCTCCAGTGTCGCAATCGGTAGAATATGCGTTCCTCAAGCACGAGTATGGTTGCATGCATAACGCCGATTATTTGGGTGCTACCAGCCCGACCCTGATTTTGTATTTGCCGCATCGACCCAATGAAATGACCCTTGATGTTGCAGCATTGCTGGCGGCTAATTCCAATCATTGGCGTAAGATCGTGACCCTTCTGGCCAAGGTAGCCTGCCCGGTAGAGAGTGATTGGCGGCATTTTCGAGATGAGGTCTTGTTTCGGGAAACCGCGTTATGTTTCATGCCGGAACTGGTGCAGGCACCGTGTTGGCATTGGATCGGGGGCAAGGAGAATCTGTCACGGTTCACCAGCTTGCAACACAATGCCCAGCATTTGCAGGCAGTACCGGGGGTCGCCATAGACCCGCAAAAGCGGTTGCTGTTAACGCCTTATCCTGATTATCGCCAACTCAGTAACGCACTCGTGGAACGTGTGCGTGGCTCTCTTGAAGAGCTGCGTTTCTACCACCGAAATGATGTATGAGGCGGCTTTGCTCTTTTTGCCTGAGCGGTGCGTGCAATTTGGATTTGGGTTTGGGGATGGCCTTGGTCGTACGCCGGCAGTAAGCACCGGGTGGGTTCGCGTGTTCAACGTGTGATTGCTAGGCAGATGGTGCTTGGATTAATTCAGAGCGATGAGTGTGTCATCACGACGACGGGAGTTTTCTGCCCATACTAAGAGATCGTAATAGCGCCGAATGTGACGGACATAGGCCACTGCTTGGCCGCCTGGCGCTGTTCCGTAGCGGAGTTGATCCGCGTAGGCGGGCTTGGCCAGTAGAGGCAGGCGTTGTTTAACGTCCTGCCAGTTGTCCGGGTTGCCGCCCTGGCGCTGGGTGAGTACGCGGGCATCTTCCAAATGCCCGTACCCCACATTGTAGGCAGCCAGTGCCATCCAGGTACGGCTGGGCTCAGGAATACGATCGGGAATCCGCGCATGGGTGCGGCGCAGGTAGCCGGCGCCGGCACGGATACTTTGTGATGGGTCAGTTCGATCGCTGATGCCCATCTGGCGAGCAGTATTGTTCGTGAGCATCATCAAGCCTTTCACGCCGGTGGGCGAGATGGCTTGCGGGTCCCACAGGGATTCTTGGTAGGCGAGGGCGGCCAGTAAGCGCCAGTCAAAGCCGCTGTCTTCTTCAGCTTGCTTGAATAGATCTTCGTATAGAGGCAGTCGATCATCCAAGTGACGCATAAAGCTGCGCGCTGCGTAAAGGTTGAACTGTTCTACATGGCCGTAAAAACGGTCTTCCAGTTTGGCGGTGGTGCCGTCTGCCTTGGCCTGGGTCAGGTAACGCTGTGCTTCCTGGTATAGGCTTTTATCGTCTTTGGGGTTAAATGCCCACGACAGAGGCATGTCTCTGGCGACGGTGTAATCGGCGACCAGGTCGGGCCAGAGGGCTCTCTGCAGGGTATAGCTGTTGGAATTGATCAGGGTGTAATCCACTTGACCGTCTTCCACCAAGGCCAGTAATTGTTCCGGAGTGGCATTTTCCACTTCTTGGAATTCTAACTCTGGGCTCTCAAGCTGTGCCTTGAGAAGCAGCTCTGCGTGGCTGGAACCTGCGCTTACGGCAATGGTTTGCTGGTTAAGTTGGCTTAGGTCAGTAATTCGGTGGCTGGTAAGGCGGCGGACTAGCAGAACATCGACATTCTGATAGGCGGTGCTGAAACGCAGACTCTTGCTACGTTCTGGAGTGGCGATCAGGCCGGCTGCGACAATATCAGCGGTACCTTTGCGGATGGCATATCGAATGTAGGACAGGTCGTCGGATTCGAGGATACGCAACTCCACGCCCTGGCTGTCAGCGAACCCTTTGGCGAGTTCATACTCCATACCGGTGAAGCCGTGCTGGTCTTCGTAATAGGTGGTGTTGGATGGACGCGTCAGGACCACCAGCTCGCCACGGGCCATGATGCGCTCTATGGCAGAGGGGCTGGGATGCATCGCTAACATTAGCCCCAATACGCTGAGCAGCGCCAGCGAGGCGAGCAAATGCTTGCTATGTCGAAAGAGTTCTGTCACTTGGTGATCTACCTCTACCAGGTTGTCCAGACAGATGGCTGCTGCTTATTGTCAATCAGCGGAAGACTAGATGCTGTCGTTATGATCTCATATTTGTGATCCATATCACAAAATTGAGGCGCGACTCTATCATCGGCAACTGACTGTTCTGTATGCCTTTGTCGAACAATTGCTCTTTTTTTGCACAATTTTAGAGGTTAACAGGTGAGCATTAAATTGTATATCGTGGGCTGTGTGTGGGCGATTCGTCCATGCTTGATAGCAGAGTAAGAGCGAGCAAGAAGTATACTGCCTTGCGCTGCAATTGGGCGGCTTGAGAGGCTGCGAGCGGCGAGCAAATCCCGTATCATTGCCAGCCTAAATAAATGCCTTGAACATCTGGCACCCCTCAATCCCCATTGGTAATCATATAAGGCGCACTATGCTGATCCTCTCCGGAAGCCCGGCCCTGTCCGCATTTCGTAAGGAAAAACTGCTCGAGTCCTTGAATGGCGTATCGGCCTTGTCGGCGCGCTATGTGCATTTTGTGGAGTTGTCGATGCCGCTCAATGCTGCACAACACCAGGTGCTGGAAGGTTTGCTTGAGTATGGCCCCAGTGTTGAAGAAGCCCAGGTTGAGGGGCAGCGTTTTGTGGTGGTGCCGCGCCCAGGCACCATTTCGCCTTGGTCTTCCAAGGCAACGGATATTTGTCATAACGCTGGCCTTACTCAGGTGGAGCGCATTGAGCGCGGGATTGAGTATCGACTGGACGGTGAAGGTGATCGAGATACTCTGGCTGCCGCCCTACATGACAGAATGGTAGAAGTGGTGCTGCCCGAGCTGGATGCCGCCGTCACCTTGTTTACCCATCACCAGCCACGGGAATTGACGACCGTGGATATTCTTGGCGGGGGCCGGGCGGCGCTGGAAACCGCCAATGGTGAGTTGGGGCTGGCGCTGGCTGCGGATGAGGTTGAATACTTGGTGGAGCAGTTTATTGCGTTGGGGCGTAACCCGTCCGATGCGGAACTGATGATGTTTGCCCAAGCCAATTCCGAGCACTGCCGCCACAAGATTTTCAATGCGGATTGGACTATTGACGGTGAAGAGCAAGATCTGAGCCTATTCGGGATGATCCGTAATACCTACAAGCATTCACCAGATGGGGTGCTGAGCGCTTACAGCGATAATTCCTCGGTGGTGGCCGGCCCGGTGGCAGACCGCTTTTTCCCGGTGCCGGGCAGCCAGCAGTATCAGTTCGTCAACGAACCGGTACATATGTTGATGAAGGTAGAGACTCACAATCATCCCACGGCGATTGCACCGCATCCGGGGGCGGCCACCGGCTCTGGCGGTGAAATCCGTGATGAGGGAGCGACAGGTCGTGGCTCTAAGCCCAAAGCTGGCCTAAACGGTTTTTCCGTGTCCAACTTGAATATTCCCGGTTTTGGTCAGCCCTGGGAGCAACCGTACGGCAAACCTGGGCGTATTGCCTCAGCGCTGGATATCATGATCGAAGGGCCGGTTGGTGCGGCGGCCTTTAATAATGAATTTGGCCGTCCGAACCTGTGTGGTTATTTCCGCACCCTGGAAATCAGTGCTCCGGGCGTTAACGGTGATGAGGTGCGCGGCTACCACAAGCCAATTATGATCGCCGGTGGCCTAGGTAACATTCGCGACGGCCATGTGGAAAAGAATCCCATTCCCGCCGGTGCCAAGATTATTGTGTTGGGTGGCCCGGCCATGTTGATCGGGCTGGGGGGAGGGGCGGCGAGCTCCATGGCCTCGGGGCAGTCTGCGGAAGCGCTAGATTTTGCCTCGGTGCAACGTGAGAACCCGGAAATCGAACGGCGGGTGCAGGAAGTGATCGATCGTTGCTGGGCTCAAGGGGACGATAACCCGATTGTGTCCATTCACGATGTGGGCGCTGGCGGTTTGTCCAACGCCTTGCCTGAACTGGTACACGACCATGATATGGGTGCCAAGCTGGAGTTGCGCAAGGTGCCCAGTTCTGAGCCCGGTATGAGCCCGGTAGAGATTTGGTGTAATGAGGCTCAGGAGCGGTATGTGTTGGCGGTGATGCCAGAAGACGTGCCCGGCTTCGACGCCATCTGCCAGCGTGAACGCGCACCCTATGCGGTACTGGGTGAGGCGACGGATGAAGAGCACTTGACCGTCAGCGATGAACATTTTGGCAAGGCGCCGGTGGATCTGCCCATGGATCTGCTGTTCGGCAAGCCGCCGAAAATGCTGCGCAGCTTCGAGCGCGAAGACTTTGTGCGCCAGTCGTTCAGCACCGAAGGTATTGACCTCAAGGATGCCAGTGAGCGGGTCTTGCGTTTGCCCTCTGTGGCCTCCAAGAGCTTCTTGATCACCATCGGGGATCGCTCCATTACCGGGCTGGTGCACCGTGATCAAATGGTTGGCCCTTGGCAGGTGCCGGTGGCTGATTGTGCGGTAACCGCGACCGGTTTTAATCCCAACGCAGAGGGCAAAACCACTGGCGAGGCCATGGCCATGGGGGAGCGTACCCCAGTGGCATTGGTGGATGCGGCGGCGTCTGGTCGTATGGCGGTGGCCGAATCAATCACCAATATTGCCGGTGCACACCTGGGCGACCTGGGCCAGATTAGTATGTCGGCCAACTGGATGGCAGCGGCGGGCCACCCTGGTGAAGACCAGGCCTTGTTTGATGCGGTGAAAGCGGTGGGTATGGATCTATGCCCGCAGCTGGGCATTGCCATTCCGGTGGGTAAGGACTCGCTATCCATGCGTACGGTGTGGAACGACAAGGGCATCGATAAAAGTGTGACTGCGCCCATGTCGCTAGTGATTTCTGCATTTTCCACGGTCACCGATATCGACCTGACGGTGACCCCGGAACTGAAAACTGGCGTGGAGAGTGAGTTGCTGCTGTTGGATCTGGGCCGTGGCCAGAATCGTATGGCTGGCTCTGCTCTCGCACAAGTGTACGGCAAGGTCGGTGACATTGCCCCGGACTTGGATGATGCCAAAGACCTGATTGCCTTTTTCGAAGTGACTCAACAGTTGCTGGCTGAGCGCAAACTGCTGGCTTACCATGATCGTTCCGACGGCGGCCTGTTCACCACACTGGTGGAAATGGCGTTCGCTGCTCGTACAGGTTTGGATATCACCTTGGATCATCTGGCTGGTGATACGCCGGAAGCCATTGCGGCCCTGTTTAGCGAAGAGTTGGGCGCCGTGCTGCAGGTTGAAAAAGCCCAGGCTGACGCGGTGATAGCGCGCTATGCGGAAGCCGGGCTGGGCCAGTGTGTTCATTGTCTAGGCCAACCGGATGGCGACGATGTTATCCGTCTGCGCTTGGGCGGCGGTACTTTACTGGAAACCCCGCGCCGGGAGTTGCAGCGTATCTGGGCAGAAACCAGCTACCAGATTCAGTCTTTGAGGGATAACCCGGATTGTGCTCGCCAGGAATTCGATGCCATTGCGTATAGCAATGGCCCGGGCCTGAACGTGCGGCTGACCTTCGATATGACGGAAAACCCTGCGGCCCCGTTTATTGGCTCTGCCTCCATCAATACTGGCAGCAAACCGCAAATGGCCATCCTGCGCGAGCAGGGCGTTAATGGTCAGACGGAAATGGCTGCAGCGTTTGATCGTGTGGGCTTCTCCGCCGTTGATGTGCACATGAGTGATTTGCTCGAAGGCCGTGTGAAGCTGGATGATTTCAAGGGCTTGGTGGCCTGTGGCGGTTTCTCCTACGGCGATGTGCTAGGTGCTGGCGGAGGCTGGGCCAAGACGGTGCTTTATAATGAAGAGATGCGTGAAGCTTTTAATCGTTTCTTCTTCCGAGAAGACACCTTTGCGCTTGGGGTTTGTAATGGCTGCCAGATGCTGTCGCATTTGAAAGATTTGATTCCCGGTGCTGAGCACTGGCCGCGTTTTGTGCGCAACCTGTCAGAGCAGTTCGAGGCGCGCACATCCCTCGTGGAAGTGCAGGACTCTCCCTCCATTCTGCTGCAAGGCATGGCCGGTACGCGAATTCCCATTGCGGTAGCCCATGGGGAAGGTCGTGTGGAGCTGGCGGACGATGCATTGAATCGCAATCTCGAGCAGCGGCTGGTGAGCCTGCGTTACGTGGATGGCTTGGGGAATCCGGCGCAACAATACCCGGCCAACCCCAATGGTTCGCCACAGGGTGTGACCGGTTTTACCACCACTGACGGCCGCGTCACTATTATGATGCCGCATCCCGAGCGGGTGTTCCGTGTGCTGCAAAATAGCTGGATTCCGGATGACTGGCGCGGCCACGAAAATGGCCCCTGGTTGCGGATGTTTGCCAACGCCCGGAAATGGGTAGGATGAAAATCGGTTAAAAAGCTAAAGTGAAAAGAGTAGAAGGCGGAAACGGGGTGACCCTTTCCGCCTTTTTTATGTTCTGTTCGGGCCTTGAGCCAGTCCCTGTCTCCGCTCAGAATCAAGCGATGGTTTGATGGCGTGTTGCCGTCAGTTTCCCGTAGCCTCAGCCCGTTGTATTTCCATGCCTGAAAAAAATCTTTGGGGCCAGGGAGCGGCAAGAGGCCTACAAAACCGGGCCTGTGCCCAGCGATTTTGTCAGTGCCGCCGTATCAGTGCGGCTAGGCGCAGCTGGCCGAGCGTTTGATCCGTGCACAGGCGGGTATAACTATCTTGGCTGGCATGGCGATATCCAGGCCGTCCACGCGCAAGGCATTTGGCTGATGCCTAAGAGTTTGGGGTAACGTATGACGAAAACCACCTATCATTTTCGAGATATTCGTGTGGCGGAAACGCCTGAGCCTTCCTCTCGTGCTCAGCTGCATCGTCAGCTGGGGCAGGAGCTCGCGGGCCTTAATGAACAGGTGCTACGCCTGGATGCATCGCAGGCCAAGTTGCAGGATTACATTGCTCAGGTGCAACTATTGCGACAGGCATTGCAGCAGGAAGGGCAGCGCGATTACAACCAGATTCTGCAGCGCATGCTGACCGGGGAAGCAAGTGGCGATGATGTGACCGATCTGGTGGATTTTGAAATCCTTACTGGTAAGGCGTCACCGCTTTCGCCGCCGTTGGAATTGTGGCTGGATGGCGACTGCGTGCGCGGGCGGGCCACCTTCGGTTCGGTGTTTCAGGGACCTCCAGGACGGGTGCACGGTGGCGTGCTGGCACTGGCATTGGATATGTTGATGGCCAAGACGCAGGATTATGTTCGCCAGCTCGGCATGACCGGTACTCTCAATATTCGCTATCTGGCGGCTACTCCGTTGAACACGCCAGTGGATTTTGAGGCCCGGTTGGTTTCTTTAGAGCGCCGTAAATTACGCTGCGAAGGCAGTGTATGGGTGAATGGTGTGCAGTCAGTGTCGGCAGAAGGTGTCTGGATTTCGGCCCAAGGTGAATATGAGTTGAAACCGGAGTGTGGTGAGTTGAAAGTGTAAAACTGGAACCCGTGTTGGCGCGTAAGTTGCGCGGCATTGATTGCCGTTTGTGCTTGGGGCGCCGTTTGGCGTAACCAATGATAATCGCGAGGAGGCCACAATGGAGGAGCTGCATTACAAGCTGTGTTTCTATGTGCCCGCTAGCCATGTTGAGCAGGTGAAAACTGCCATATTCGAGGCGGGAGCAGGGCACTTGGGCGATTATGACTGTTGCAGCTTCCAGACTTTGGGGCAGGGGCAATTTCGCCCCTTGCCAGGGAGTAAGCCTTTTTTAGGTGAGCAGGATCAGGTGGAAGTAGTGGAAGAATACCGGGTGGAAACGCTTTGCCTTGAGTCGTGTCTGCAAGCGGTGATTAGCGCCCTGCGTCTGTCTCACCCCTACGAAGAGCCTGCCATTGACTTGTGGAAACTGGAGAGGTTGCCCGGCATACACTGAGTGTGGCCGGTGTTGTGTCACTCCTCTTGGGGGCGGCGTTTGAGCGGCTGGATGTCTTGGGTGCGAACCGGAAAATCGTTGCGCTCTAGGTCGTCGATATAAAACCGCAAGGTGCGGCCGATGGTGGGAAACGCCAGTTCATCCCAAGGGATGTCATCCAGGGAAAAGAGGCCGGCGTCACTGCTTTCTTCCCCGACGCCGTATTTACCGTCTTCCACGTCACCAAGAAAGAAAACATACACCTGATTGATATGCGGCAAATTGAAAACTGTATACAAGTCGCCAATGGCTACCGTGGCGCAGGCTTCCTCCCACGTTTCCCTGGCCGCACCCTCCTGCAGCGTTTCTCCATTTTCCATGTAGCCAGCCGGTAGCGTCCAATAGCCTTTGCGTGGCTCAATGGCGCGCTTGCAGAGCAGCACTTTACCTTCCCATATGGGCACTGCACCCACCACGATCTTGGGGTTCTGATAATGGATCGTCTCGCAATCCGGGCACCAGTAGCGGGGGCGGTTATCCCCTTCAGGGATACTGAACTGCAGGTTGGGATTGCCGCAATGGCTACAGAATTTCATGAAAAACTCACAATGAGGGGGGGGTTAACGCCCCGGAAGATATCGCCTCAACGCAGACCATTCATTTGGGGTATGAATGATTTGACAATTGCCTGTAGAAAATGAAAGTGGCATTATTTGTGACGTATACCACAAATTTGCAGATATTTAATATATCGCAGATAGAGCCGGTGCTCTTGAAAACGGTGGCCATAGACTAGCGATCTTGGTTAATAGAAGCCAGTCATACGACATTGGCCTGTTTGGTAATGTAGCATGGCGGCGCTTCTTAGCCCCTTGTCTATGCACTTGGGGCTAGGGACATTGATTGGGGAGGGTACATTGATATGGATGTGTCGATGGCGCACAGGACCCGTGACGAGAGTAAAGCCTATCTGGTGGTTTCGCATTGCAACAATCTTGCAATCCGGCTTTTAGCGAAATCAATTGAAAACCAGCGTGGCGTATCCTGCACAGCAATCAGCAGTGAAGATCTTTTCTGTGATCAGATTCAGGATGACTTGGTTCTCATCAATGTGCTGGACTTTTCCACCCCGGAAATCGAAGGGTTGCTTGGTCGTATCCAGGAGCACATGCCGCTGTGTCGGGTAATTCTGGTTAATGCAGATCGAGACGATAATATTTTTTTCTTGCTTAACTGGCCGGTAGTCAAGGGGGTTATCTACCAGCAGGATAGCGACGCGCTTATTTCCAAGGCGTTGGATGAGGTCTGCAAGGGACGTAGCTGGTTCCCGCGCAGTTACATGGATTATCTGGTCCGTCACCGCAAAACCCCGACTCGGTGTGGGCATATCTTTGAAAGCCTCACGAGCCGTGAAAGGCAAATGCTGGACCATGTGGTGCGAGGCATGAGCAACCACGAAATCGCTGATGCTATTTGCCTGAGCACACATACGGTGAAGGCGCATTTGCAAAGCCTGTATCGCAAGGTGGGGGTGAAAAGCCGGGTGGGCGTGATGCGTTGGGTGCATGAAAACCACTTGGAAGAGAGCGGAGAGTAATTCTGCGTGAGAGTCATCTCCCCCCGGCGTGATTGTGTTATTGGCCCCTTTCTGGCAGATCCCGGCATAGTTTAGATCCCAGTACCGTATCGGCTCACCACCGCGAGGTTTTCCCAGCTGAGCTGGATGATGTCGGCCTGGTTGGCGAAATCCTTTTGCTGACATGAGGCGCTAAGGCTTAGCTCCTCCCGTTGAAGAGTGGCGGCGCTCCTTCCCTGCTGGGTAATATCCGCTTTATTTCCCGTGGGTGTTTCATTGAAAAATGAAAGGTCGGTAGCGTTCGCCTGTGCCATCAGAATCAACAAGAGTCCGGCAAGAAAAAGGCGAGCGGTGGCGTCCTCTGTCATCATGTTCATCCCTGATAATTAAACCCCATGCGCCCAGTTTTACGCGACTTTTCCTGCAGTGAAATTCGCCATTGGGGCCGAATTTATCAGCGTTCTACTAGTCGATAGGGTAATAGAAAGCGGAGCGATTGCGCACTTTGGTTAGTCGGTTTTCAGGGAAAATGGCGGGATGCGTATGGTGTAGGGGGGGGGAGAGCCAGTTAGCAGTTAGTTCGTTTGGCGTAAGTCAAAAGTTTACCGTGCCCCAAAAAGGGGGATGGGTTTGTGACCGATGGTCGGCAATGGGCTTTGACAAGGCTTGCTCAGGGCGCCCGGGCTGTTCAAACTAGCGTTTGAATTTGTGAATTGGAGAAGGGTGTGCTTGAGCAGCTCAGGCAGCGTTTGCCGGATTACAGACGCACAGAATTGTCCCTGGCCTTACCTGAGGCCGCTGTTTTAATGCCGTTAGTGGATGTGCCTGACCCCCAGATCATCCTGACGGTTCGCTCCAATTCCATGCCCACTCATGCGGGCGAAGTGGCCTTTCCTGGAGGCAAGCGGGATCCAGGCGACAAAGATTTGTTGATGACCGCTTTGCGAGAAAGCGAAGAAGAAGTTGGGTTGTCACCGGATTATGTGGATGTGCTCGGGCAATTATCTCCCTTGGCGTCCCGTTATGGTATGAAAGTGACGCCCTTTGTGGGCATTGTTCGTCCTGACGTGGAGCTGCAAGCGGAGCCCGGCGAGATTGACACGATTTTTCAGGTTCCCTTGCAGTTTTTCCTGGATGAGATACCAGAGCTTTCCAGTCCTATCGATGTGTTTGGTCGCCAGTTTCGTATTCCCAGCTATTACTATGAAGACAAGCGTATTTGGGGGCTAACCGCCTTCATGATTCTGGACTTGATTAACCATGTTTATGACGCAGGCATTGAGTTCGAAGTGAAATAACCCGCCGCTGGGTATCAGTAAAAAGGGGAAAGGCATGATTTATAAGATTGGTGAGCGTCGCTTAGAGCAGCGTGGTGGTGGCCACTGGATAGCGGATAACGCCACCGTCATCGGCTCGGTGATCATGGAAGCCAACAGCAGTATTTGGTTCAACGCGGTGCTGCGAGCGGATAACGATGTCATAGAAATTGGTGAGAATACCAATATTCAGGACGGTGCTGTATTGCACGTGGACCCGGGTGTGCCCATGAAACTGGGCAAGGATGTGACGGTGGGGCACAAAGTCATGTTGCATGGCTGTACGGTGGGTAATAACAGCCTGATCGGTATCAATGCGGTGGTGCTCAACAAAGCGGTCATTGGCAATAACTGTATCATTGGCGCGAACTCCCTCGTGCCGGAAGGCATGAAAATTCCCGACAACTCCTTGGTTATGGGGTCACCTGCCAAGGTAGTGAAAGAAATTGGTGAGGGGCATAAGGCTATGTTGACCATGGGCAGCATGCACTATGTGGCCCACGCGAAAGAGTTTGCTCAGCACCTGGAGGTGGACGAGCGGTTCCATGACTGAAAGACAGCTAGTGTCGCCGTGTGTGTCGATTTGCGCATTGGATGAAGATGATATCTGTGTGGGCTGTTTCCGTACCGGTGGAGAGATTTCCATCTGGGGGTTGCTCTCGGATGATGAAAAGCGAGAAGTGTTTCGCCGTATTGATCAGCGCATGAATGGCGAGCCAGCCCCCTGCGTAGTGCGTAAGGAGAACGATAAATGACGACCGAGATGGGTAGCCAAGAGCCTGTCCAGCCTGTTGTCGGCTTGGCGTTAGGCAGTGGCTCGGCCAGGGGGTGGGCACATATTGGCGTTATTCAGGCGCTGGATGAGATCGGCGTTCATCCTCAGGTGGTGGCAGGTACCTCTATTGGCGCCTTGGTGGGCGGCGCTTATGTCACCGGTTCGCTCAACGCCTTTGCCGATTGGGTCGAGTCCCTGACGGTGAAAGATGTATTTGGTTTGCTGGATATCAGCTTTTCCGGAGGTATGGTGAAGGGGGAGAAGCTGTTTAGCTTTTTCCAGAACAACCACGATAATCCCGAAATAGAAACCCTGGATAAGAAGTTGGTCACCGTTGCCACGGACATGGCCAGCGGCCGCGAAGTTTGGATAACCAAAGGGCGCATGTTGGATGCTGCACGGGCTTCTTGTGCTTTGCCTGGCCTGTTTTCTCCGGTGAAGATGCAGGGGCGCTGGATGCTCGATGGCGGTTTGGTTAACCCCGTACCTGTTTCTGCGGCTCGAGCCATGGGTGCAGATGTTGTGATCGCGGTAAACTTGAATGCTCAGCTGGTGGGCGCTCACCTGTCACGGGACACTCGTAGCCAGGCAGAGGGTGAAGAGAGCACCGCTGAAGAGCGCAGCATCTGGCAAAAAATGATGGATTATTTTGCCTCAGGCGATGGTCAGGACCCGGGGTTTTTTGATGTAGTGGCGTCTAGTATCAATATCATGCAGGACCGTATTACCCGCTCGCGTATGGCTGGCGACCCACCAGAGGTGACACTGGTGCCAATGCTGGAAGATTTTGCGCTGATGGACTTCCACCGCGCGAAGGAAGCGATAGCAGAAGGGCGTGCGCTGGTTAAACGCTATGAAGCCGATATTCTCGCTTGGGTGGGTTCGCCGATCGCGGACAGAGTTTGAAGCTGCTGGATAATTGAGGGCTGGCGTTGGCGTTCCGCCTGCGCTTCTCGCACAGTAATCAATTATCCATCCGTAGTGATTAATTAACTTCTGCCCTCCTCGCTCTCACAGCCTTCACCATATTGTCTTTCACTTGCAAGATTTCAATCAGGTACCGGTCGATTCTTACCGAGATGTTGGCGTCGGGAATGTCCTGAAGGTACTCCAGAATCAGGCCGTTCAACGTCTTTGGGCCATCAGTGGGGAGTTCCCATTGCAAGGCGCGGTTAATGTCTCGCAAGGTAGAGGAGCCATCAATCACGTAGCTGCCGTCTTCCTGTGGGTGAATGTCCTGGCTGGTGGCGGCCAGGTCGGTGGTAAATTCGCCGACAATTTCTTCGAGAATATCTTCCAGGGTGACCAGGCCGTGTACGTCTCCGTATTCATCTACGACTATGCCGATGCGGCGCTTGGCATTCTGGAAATTGATTAATTGCTGGTGCAGGGAGGTCGCTTCCGGGACGAAGTAAGGCTCGACGGTGTACTGCATTAGCTCGGCCTTGTTGATTTCCTCCTTGAGCAGTAAACGGCTCAATTTACGCAGGTGTAATAGGCCGATCATATTGTTCGGGTCGCCGTTGAAAACGGGTAAACGAGTGTGCTGACTGGAGCGCAGAGTGGTGAGGATGTCGTGCATGTCATCATCCAGATCGATTCCCACCATCTCGTTACGGGGGACCATAATGTCCTCCACGGTGACAGTTTCCAGATCAAGAATGTTAAGCAACATTTTCTGATGATTTTCTGGGATTAGGCCGCCGGCTTCATTCACCACGGTGCGCAGCTCTTCTGGGCTGAGGTGGTCGTCATCATGCTCGTTGGGGCGAATGCCGCCTAACCGTAGTAGCATGCTGCTAACCCCGTTCACCATCCATACCAGGGGCGCGAGCACAACCTGCAAAGGCTTAAGGATCAGGCTGGCGGGAAAGGCTACCCGCTCTGGGCGCATGGCAGCATAGGTCTTTGGGGTGATTTCCGCGAACACCAACATGATGATGGTGATTACCACCGGGGCCACTGCTGCGCCGCTGTCGCCTAACCAGCGGATGGCCAAAATAGCGGCTACGGTAGCGGCAAAGTTATTGACGAAATTGTTGCCGATCAGAATGACAGACAACAGACGGTCTGTTCGTTTGAGCAGGGTTTCGACCCGTTTGGCCGCTTTTTGACCTTGGCGGGCCAAATGCCGAAGCCGGTAACGATTGATCGCCACCATGCCGGTTTCACTACTAGAAAAAAAAGCAGAAACAAGAATGAGAATAACCAGGGCGCCAATCAGCAACCCGTCAGAGTAGGTATCCAAAGGAAATATCGTTTATCCGCCAGTCGGCCCGCTATTGTTCGGGCCGAGGGGTTGAGGTGTCAAGGAAAGCGGGAGCGAGTTGGAAGTTAAAAGTGGAACCGTGGGCACGGCCTTAGCCCGTTGCTGCGGCCGCCGCCGCACTCTTCCCCTTTGGCGGCACAACTTTTTATCGTTTTCAGCGTTTCAATATGAATTCTAGAACTAGTTGGCTGCCGAAGAAGGCGACTAGCAACATGGCAAAACCGCTAAGAGTGAAGCGAATGGCTGTGTGCCCTCGCCAGCCGCGTAGATGACGACCGCCAAGTAGAATAGCGAACACTACCCAGGATATGAGCGTCAGCACTGTTTTATGCATCAGATGCTGAGCAAATAAATTATCTACGTAAAGGAAGCCGCTGAGTATGGCGATGGTGAGTAGGATTTCGCCCAGCCAAATGGCTTCAAATAACATGGATTCCATGACCTGGATGGGCGGGAATACGCGCATTACCCCCCGGATGTGGCCATTTTTAAGCTGCCGATCCTGCACCCAAAGCAGAATCGACTGGCACGCGGCTAAGGCCAGTATTGCGTAAGCAATAATGGAAAGCAGCACGTGGGCGCCAAGCCCGTGGGTTAGTGGGTGAGCGGTATAGCCCGTGTTTACCCATAGCATGGCGGGAATGGTAGCCGCCGCAAACGGGTAGACGAGAGCGGATATCCACTCGAAAGGACGATACAGGCTAGACGTAAGCACCACGGCGGCACCCGTCACGGCTGTGGCGGAGGCAATGGGGAACAACCCTAGCTGCAGCCCTTCGTCGGTGATCATCACCTGCCAAAGACTGGCTCCATGGGCAATCACGGCCAATGTGCCGGGGATCAGGATGCTGGCCCGGGATGGCACGGTCTTGCCGCGAAATTGTCGATACAGGATCAGGCAGGCGGTGAGATACAAAATAAACGCCGCGAAGCCGGTGATCACGGAAAAGTTCATAAGCCGTTGTTATCCGAAGTAGGCGCCCGGGTATAAAATTCCGGGCCAAGCCCGCTGAAGTCTGGCATAGGCGCCAGTTGTCTATCAACAATCATTCTCATTTTGTGTTCGGATGAGTGTGTTACGGTCGTGCCCCATGACGTTGATGCCCAAGGAGGGCTATAATTGCGCCCCTGTCACTGCGGCAGGCATGCCTGGCCGCAGACATGGTGCATTTGGAGGTAGACCCATGTTCGAGAATCTCACCGATCGGTTGGGATCGTCGCTTAAAAGCCTGGCAGGTCAGGGTTCCCTGACCGAAGACAATATCCGCGACACCCTGCGCGAAGTGCGCAAGGCACTGCTGGAGGCCGACGTGGCCTTGCCGGTGGTGAAAGAGTTTGTCGAGCAGGTAAAAGAAAAAGCCTTGGGGCAGGAGGTGTTGCAGAGCCTGAACCCTGGCCAAGCGTTCGTAAAGATCGTCAACGACGAGCTTGTCCATACCATGGGCGACGCCAATGATGGTCTGGATTTGGCTACTAAGCCTCCAGCCATTATTTTGATGGCGGGTTTGCAGGGGGCAGGTAAAACCACGTCCGTAGCCAAGCTTGCGCGCTTCCTGCAAGAGCGGGAGAAGAAGAAGGTCATGGTGGTGTCTGCGGATATTTACCGCCCGGCGGCTATTGAGCAGCTGAAAACCTTGGCTGGTGAGGTGGAGACTCACTTCTTCCCGTCTTCCAGCGATCAGGATCCGGTGGATATTGCCAATGCGGCGCTGGATGAAGCCCGTCGTCGCTATATGGACGTGCTGATCGTTGATACCGCTGGTCGTCTCCATGTCGATGAAGACATGATGAGCGAAATTAAGCGTCTACACGGCGCTATTAGCCCGGTGGAAACCCTGTTCGTGGTCGATGCCATGACGGGTCAAGATGCGGCGAATACCGCCCAGGCTTTCAATGAGGCTTTGCCTCTCACCGGTGTGATCCTTACCAAGGCCGATGGTGACTCCCGCGGTGGTGCTGCGCTGTCCGTACGCCAGCTTACTGGTAAGCCCATCAAGTTTATCGGCATGGGTGAGAAAACCGATGCCTTGGAGCCGTTTCACCCGGATCGTATTGCCAGCCGGATCCTCGGCATGGGCGATGTGTTGTCCTTGGTGGAAGAAGCCGAGCGCAAGCTGGACAAAAAGAAAGCCGAAAAAATCGCCAAGAAGTTCAAGAAAGGCAAGGCGATGGACTTCGAGGATCTGAAGGACCAGTTCCAACAGATGCGTAATATGGGCGGTATGGCCGGCCTGCTCGACAAGCTGCCGGGCATGGGCGGGATGATGGAAGCAGCCCAAGATCCGGCAGCCATGAAGCAAATGAAGCACATGGAAGCGTTGATCGATTCCATGACGCCGAAAGAGCGTCGCAACCCGGAATTGCTCAAAGGGTCACGTAAGAAACGCATTGTCGCCGGTGCCGGCCTGGAAATTCAGGACCTGAATCGTCTCATCAAGCAGCAAAAAATGATGGCCAAGATGATGAAGAAGATGCGTACCAAGGGTGGCATGAAGAACATGATGCGGGGTATGGAAGGTATGATGGGAGGGGGAGGCCAAGGCGGCCCCGGTGGCGGCATGCCGCCAGGGGGCATGGGTGGCCCAGGTGGCATGCCGCCGATGTAGGAACAGCGTCAAGGCGCAAGCTGTAGAGCGCGGGCAGAGCGGGCGGCAAGGTCTACCCCTCTGCCCGCGTTGCGTTTGGGGTGCGAGGTAGTCTAAACGCTATGCAGCACGGTCTCTCCTGTTAAGCCCGGCAATGCTTGATTGCCCTGCGGTACAGGTTCTCGCTACGAGAGGCCTGCACTCAAAAAGGTGTTTTCGCAAGCGCATGAAAATGCACGGAGTGTGGTGCTTGTTGCCTGCTTCGACTCCCTGTATAATTCGCGCCCTTCGCGGCCTCTGCGTGTTTCTCACGGGTGGCTTTCAAGCGGATACGATGGTCGGAGCGTCTTGTTGATGGTTCGGCCGGGAAACCGGATTGATAAATAAGGTAAGTAAACCATGGTAGTTATTCGTCTCGCTCGCGGCGGTTCCAAGAAGCGCCCGTTCTATAGCATCGTTGTTGCAGATAGCCGTTACGCACGTGATGGTCGTTTTATCGAGCAACTGGGTTTCTACAACCCCATCGCCCGTGGCGGTGAAATCCCTCTCAAGCTGAACTTAGAAAGCCTGGATGCCTGGGTTGCTAAGGGTGCACAGCTGTCTGACCGTGTTAAGACCCTTGCCAAACAGGCCCGTAAGGCAGCCTGATGGCAGAGCGAGGACAATCCTCTTCGGCTGAAGGGGGCGCGTCCTCCCAGCTGGTGGTAGTCGGCCGCATCCTTGGGGTGCACGGCGTCAAGGGGTGGGTAAAGGTGTATTCCTATACCGACCCCATGGTCAACCTCCAGCAGTACCAGCCCTGGCACCTGAAACAGGGCGCCCTGAACTCAGGCGGTTCTAGCGCTGCTGGAACATGGAAACCGGTGAAAGTGACCGGCTTTCGGCCTCAAGGGAAAGGGTTGATCGCGCAACTGGAAGGCGTATCCGACCGGGAAGCTGCGGCGGCCTTGGTGGGGCAGGATATCGGCGTACCTGCCGATTTGCTGCCGCAATCAGGCCAGGGTGAGTATTATTGGCGCGACTTGATTGGCCTACGGGTAAAACATGTGAATGGCATGGACCTGGGCAGCGTGACGCGCATGGTGGAAACCGGTGCCAATGACGTGGTCGTGGTGCGTGGGGACCGCAATAGCCTGGATCGGCGTGAGCGTCTGATTCCTTGGCTTCCGGAGGACGTGATCACTGCGATTAGCCTAGAAGACGGCGAAATGACGGTGGATTGGGATCCGGACTTTTAAATGATGACGACGAAGCCTACGTTTGCCGTCACTCTGGTAACGTTGTTTCCGGAGATGGCACAAGCGATTACTGGCTTTGGCGTTACTCGGCGGGCTGTCGATAATGGTCAGCTGCAGGTGGAAACGGTGAACCCTCGGGACTTCACCGAAGACCGCCACCGTACCGTGGATGATCGCCCTTTTGGGGGCGGCCCTGGCATGGTGATGAAAGTGGAGCCGCTGGCGAAAGCCTTACAGGCTGCACGCGTCGCCAACCCGGCAGCCAAAGTGATTTACCTGTCCCCTCAGGGGCAGCCGTTAACCCAGGCCAAGGCCACGGCGTTAGCGGAACAGCCTGGCCTAATATTGCTGGCCGGGCGCTATGAAGGCGTAGACGAGCGTTTGCTCGATGCCGAGGTGGATGAGCAAATTTCCATCGGCGACTACGTACTCAGCGGTGGTGAATTGCCAGCGCTGGTGCTGATCGATGCGGTTAGCCGATTGATACCCGGAGTGTTGGGTCACCAAGACTCCGCCGAGCAGGACTCTTTTTCGGGTGAATTCGAAAACTTGCTCGATTGCCCGCACTACACCCGCCCGGAGGTGTATGGCGAGCAGGCAGTGCCACCGGTACTGCTCAGCGGCAATCATGAACTGATTCGCCGCTGGCGCCTTAAGCAGGCGTTGGGACGGACCTGGCAACAGCGTCCAGACCTGCTGGAGGCCCGCCGGGCGCGGGGCTTGAGCAAAGAAGAGCAACAGCTGCTGGACGAATACATCGCCGAGCAGCCGTCGCATACAGCAAAAACTACTGATTAGGAGCACTGCCATGAGTGGCAAGAACCTTATTATCCAGGGCATCGAAGAAGCCCAGCTGAAGTCCGAACTTCCGGAATTCAGTGCCGGTGACACTGTTACCGTGCAAGTGAAAGTAAAGGAAGGTACCCGCGAGCGTCTGCAGGCGTTCCAGGGTGTGGTTATCGCTCGTCGTAACCGTGGGCTGAACTCTGCTTTCACTGTGCGTAAAATCTCCCACGGTGTCGGTGTTGAGCGTGTATTCCAGCTGCATAGCCCGCTGATCGATTCCATCGAAGTGAATCGTCGTGGTGATGTTAGCCGCGCTAAGCTTTACTACCTGCGTGATCGCTCAGGCAAGTCTGCACGGATCAAAGAAAAAATCCGGTAGATTGCGGATTCCTTCTACCGCGAGTGAATGTTGGTTTAGCCTTTGCTGTAGGGCATGCGAAATCAACCTCTGGCCCGGTAGATTGCTCCAACAAAAAAGCCGCTTCCCGTAAAGGAAGCGGCTTTTTTGGGTCCGCTCTGCGGCTTAAATATCCGCAAAGAGCGACAACTCCAAGCCACAAAGCTGCAACGCAGGAGCCGCTTTGCAGTTGCATTAAACGCGGTGCCTGGGTTTCGGTGAGCGTTGATTCTACAAGGGACTCTGCCTCATTTTGATTACAGCGCGAACCCCCTGCTTTTTGTGCTAAGCAGGAGCTTGGATCCTCGTGCGGCTTGCAGCTGTTTGCTAAAACTTTTTCATCTGCCGGTACAGAGCCAGCAGTACCAATGCACCGATAATGGCGGTGACAAAGCTGCCTAGGCTGAACCCGCTGACCGAACCGCCTAGGCCAGTGATGGAGCCTAGCCAGCCACCGACCACAGCACCCGCGATACCGATTAGGGTGGTGACAATGAAGCCGCCCGGATCCTTTCCAGGCATAATCCATTTAGCAATGATACCGGCGATAAGACCGAATACGATCCAAGATAAAATTCCCACGATTGCTCTCCTTGGTAACGGTTTCTAATCAATGTTGCTCGTCTCCATTGTTGCCTTTAATGGCAGGGTTTGTCGTTAACATGGCCGGGTGTGGGGGTAATATTTAGTAAAACCGCCCACGGATATCCATGGTAATGCCCGCGTAACACGTTGTTTTCTCTTTTTGCATAAGGCTTGATGGCGTCATGGTAACGGCAATCGATGGACAGCTCACCGAGGACCACCGCCGGCTGATTGATAGCTGGCTGGATCAGCAGTGGCTGGAAAAAGGACTGAGTGAGCATAGTTTGTCTAATTATCGTCGCGACCTCAGCCAGTTGGCTTGCTGGTTGCAAGGGCAGCGGGTAGCCCTGCTCGGTTGCGAGCGTTATCAACTGCTGGAGTTTTTGGCCTACCGGCACCAGCAGGGCCTCAGTGCCCGCTCAGTGGCTCGTCAGTTGTCTGCGGTGAAAAGCTTTTACCGTTGGCTTAAGCGCGAAGGGCGTATTAGTGAAGATCCTGCCCTGCTGATTGAGCGTCCCAAACTGGGGCGGCCGTTACCGAAAACGCTGAGCGAAGCGGATGTGGAGGCGCTGTTGGCGGCGCCGGACCTGTCCACCCCCTTAGGGTTGCGCGACCGGGCCATGCTGGAGGTGTTGTACGCCACCGGCTTACGGGTCACTGAATTGGTGACGTTGACGCAAAGTCAGGTAAACCCCCGCCAAGGCGTGATTCGTGTGATAGGCAAGGGCGACAAGGAACGCTTGGTGCCGTTGGGCGAAGAGGCACTGCACTGGCTGGAGCGTTATCTGCGTGAAGGACGGGCGTTGCTGATGGGGGGGGCTGCAACGCCTGGCAACCAGGAGCTACTGTTTCCCAGCCGCCGTGGCACCTGCATGACCCGACAGACATTCTGGCATCGAATCAAGCAGCTAGCAGTGGTCGCAGGGGTGCAAAAAAAGCTCTCTCCCCATACACTGCGGCATGCTTTTGCCACTCACTTGTTGAATCACGGTGCAGATTTGCGGGTGGTGCAATTGTTGTTGGGCCATTCGGATCTCTCGACCACGCAAATTTATACCCATGTGGCGCAGCAGCGGTTACAAGACGTATACCAGAAACATCACCCTCGATCGGGAACTTGAGCCTGTTGGCGGGTTCTTACGGTTAAGAGAAGGAGTAACGACACAATGAAAAAAGGTTTGCTGTTTGTATTATTGGGGCTGATGACCGCCTGTGGGGCCAGTTCTGAAGGTAATAAAGGGAACGCCGAAATCGATGGTGATCAAGCCAAAGCGGCGTTCGAGAACGCTTTTGACGGGGTTGAAGTCAGTGATGTGCGCGCTGCCCCCATGGCGGGCATGCTTGAGCTTGAAGTGAACGGTGGTGAAACCGTTTATATGAGTGAGAATGGCCGCTTTGTGATGGTCGGTAAGTTGCTGGAGCTAAAAGACGGGGAGGTGATCAACCCGGCCGAGCAGCGACTAGAAAAAGTTCGCGCCGACGGCATCAAGACGTTAAACAAGGACGACATGATCTCTTACGTGGCGCCTGAAGAGACAGCAGAAGTGTATGTGTTCACTGATATTACCTGCGGATATTGCCGTAAATTGCACCGCCATATTGAGGAATACATGGACTCGGGCGTGACTGTCCATTACCTGGCCTTCCCTCGTGGTGGCCCTACCACCAAGGCAGCAGCGGCCATGCGCCATATCTGGTGCGCAGAAGATCGCCTTCAAGCACTGACCGATGCCAAGCTCAACGAAAAGGTTAGCGATGCCGAGCTGGGTGAGTGTGCCAAGCCAGTGGATGAGCAATACCCATTGGGCTTGAAATTTGGGGTGCGTGGTACACCGGCAATCTATACCTCTGAGGGCAAGCAACTGGGGGGGTATTTACCACCGAAAGATTTGCTCAAGCGACTGAACTGATCAGTCTGAACCCCCCGTATTACGGCGGTTTGCTGCTGTAAACACAGGGCGGATACATTGACGGCGCCGAGCTGCGCCGTTAATGTGTCCGCCTTCTTTTATTCCCACCCAAGGTGTTGTCGTGGAAACTGATTTCCAGCGAATCCGTCGTTTGCCTCCCTATGTCTTCAACATTGTTGGAGAGATGAAGGCAGCCGCGCGAGCACGGGGTGAGGATATTATCGATTTCAGCATGGGTAACCCGGATCAGCCCACACCGAAGCACATTGTCGATAAGCTCACAGAGACCGCCCAACGAGGAGATACCCACCGTTATTCGCAGTCACGTGGTATTCCTCGCTTACGCAAGGCGATGACAGATTGGTATCAGCGCCGATATGAGGTGGATCTGGATCCGGAATCCGAAGCTATTGTTACCATCGGCTCCAAAGAGGGGTTGGCGCACTTGGCGCTGGCTACGATGGGCCCAGGCGATACGGTATTGGTGCCGAACCCTAGCTACCCGATCCATCCCTACGGCTTTGTGATTTCCAACGCGGATATCCGCCATGTCCCTATGGTTAAGGGCGTGGATTTCTTTGTCGAGTTGGAGCGGGCGATCAAGGAATCTTGGCCCAAGCCGAAAATGTTGGTGCTCAATTTTCCTGGCAATCCCACCGCGCAGTGCGTGGAGCTGGAATTCTTCGAGAAAGTGGTCGCTATCGCCCGTGAGCATCAGATTTGGGTGGTGCACGATATCGCCTATGCAGATATCGTGTTCGATGGCTACAAAGCACCGTCCATTCTTCAGGTAGAGGGAGCCAAGGATGTGGCGGTGGAGTTCTTTTCCCTATCCAAAAGTTACAACATGCCTGGTTGGCGGGTGGGTTTCTGTTGCGGCAACAAAGACTTGATCCATGCCCTAGCCCGGATCAAATCGTACATGGACTACGGTACTTTTACGCCGATCCAGGTGGCGGCTATCGCGGCCCTCGAAGGGGACCAGAGTTGTGTTGCGGAAATCTGCGAGATGTACCGTCAACGGCGGGATGTATTGGTAGAAGGCTTGGGCGACATTGGTTGGCCGGTTGAAAAACCCCGCGCCACCATGTTTGTTTGGGCGGAAATTCCGGAACCCTATCGGGCCATGGGCTCGCTGGAGTTTTCCAAGAAACTGCTTATCGAAGCCGGTGTAGCAGTGTCGCCAGGCGTGGGTTTTGGTGATTATGGCGATGATCATGTGCGCTTTGCACTGATTGAAAACGAACAACGTACCCGGCAGGCCATGCGCGGCATCAAAAAGATGTTCCGTCAGGATGGGTTGCTGGACTAACAGGATGCGCCTCGGCGCCCCTGAATAAAGAGAGGAAATGTCGTGAAATCGGTGAAAGTGGGTATTGCTGGTCTGGGTACGGTTGGTTCAGGCACCGTGAATGTGTTGAAGCGTAACGCGCGGGATATTGCTCGACGCGTCGGATGTCCGATTGAAATTACCCATATCGGTGCGCGCCGCGACAATGCGGCCTGTGATACCAGTGATATTCGCCTTTCTCGCGATATTTTTGCTGTGGCGACAGATCCAGATATCGACATTTTGGTAGAACTTATTGGCGGCATTGATACTGCCCGTGAGTTGGTACTTACCGCCATTAGAAATGGCAAGCACGTTGTCACTGCCAACAAGGCGCTGATTGCCGAACACGGTAACGAAATTTTCCAGGCGGCTCAGGATAATGGCGTGGATGTGGCGTTCGAAGCCTCTGTGGCTGGCGGGATTCCCATTCTCAAATCCCTGGGCGAAGGTCTGGCCGCGAACCACGTGAACTGGCTGGCGGGGATCATTAATGGCACCGGCAACTTTATCCTTACCGAGATGGAAGAGGGCGGCCGCGCTTTTGATGACGTGCTAGCCGAAGCGCAGCAATTGGGCTATGCGGAAGCGGACCCTACCTTCGATGTGGAAGGCATTGACGCGGCCCACAAGCTAACCATTCTGGCTTCTATTGCCTTTGGTATCCCGCTGCAATACTCCAAGGTCTACACCGAAGGCATCAGCCGGATCACCATTGAAGATGTGGCCAGCGCCGCGCACTTTGGCTACCGCATTAAGCACTTGGGGATTGCCAAGGACACCGGTAACGGGATTGAGCTGCGTGTGCACCCAACCCTAATTCCCAAGGAAACCATGCTGTCTGCAGTGAATGGCGTAATGAACGCGATCATGATCGACGGTGACGCCGTCGGGCCGACACTGTTCTACGGTGCTGGTGCGGGTGCCGAGCCCACCGCGTCTGCGGTGGTGGCGGACATCATCGAACTGGGCCGTGCGCTGACCGTAGACTATGACGAGCGGGTACCTTACCTAGGCTTCCATACAGACCAGATGTCTGATGAGCCGATTCTCACCATCGACGATGTGTCCTGTAGCTTCTATCTACGTTTGCACGTGCAAGATAAGACCGGTGTATTGGCTGACGTAACGCGCATTCTCAGCGACAATAATGTCAGCATTGATGCCCTGGTGCAGCGTGACGTGGATCAGGGTTTGGTGCCCATTGTCATGATGACCCACGTGGTCCGCGAAGGAGACATGAGTGCCGCCCTCGCCAAGATCGGTGCCCTTGAGTCGGTGAATAGCGATATAATGCGGATTCGAGTAGAAATGCTGGACGCTTGATTTCCGATGTTGGACGCTGCGGTTTAAGCGTTCGGCCTCACGCATCTAGCGTATGTCGTGTCGCTCAATATGACCACATTCAAGAACCGTAGAGCCTAGATTAGAGGCTTTACACTAGAAACAGAGACCTAACCATGCCTTTTCGTGACCGTTACACCGGCTTGATCAACCGCTACCGTGACCACCTGCCGGTGAATGATGACACGCCGATCATCAGCTTGGGTGAGGGGAATACCCCGCTAATTCGCCTGAAGAATATTCCCAAGTTGTTGGGCAAGGACGTGGATATCTACGTCAAATACGAAGGTCTTAATCCCACGGGATCTTTTAAGGACCGTGGTATGACCATGGCGGTGACCAAGGCCGTGGAAGAGGGCAGTAATGCCATCATCTGTGCTTCCACCGGGAACACTTCTGCAGCCGCTGCAGCCTATGCAGCTCGTGCGGGCATTACTGCTTTCGTACTGATTCCGGAAGGCAAGATTGCCATGGGCAAGCTGGCTCAGGCGATGATGTATGGTGCCGTGATCATGCAGATCCGTGGCAATTTCGATCAGGGTATGGAGTTGGTTAAACAGGTGGCTGACAAGGCGCCGGTGACCATCGTGAACTCGGTAAACCCGTATCGTCTGCAAGGCCAGAAGTCTGCTGCCTTCGAAATTGTGGAAGAACTGGGGCGCGCGCCAGACTACCACTGCCTGCCTGTGGGCAATGCAGGTAATATTACTGCACATTGGATGGGCTACAGCGAATACCACAAATCAGGCATCGTAAATGCGGCGCCGAAGATGGTTGGTTATCAGGCTGAAGGTTCTGCGCCCTTTATGCGTGGCGAGCGGGTTGAGGATCCGGAAACGGTAGCAACCGCTATTCGTATCGGTAACCCGCAGTCCTGGGACAAGGCCTGGAAGCTACAGGAAGAGTCTAAAGGTTGGTTCGACGAGCTGAGTGATCACGAGATTTTGACGGCACAGAAATTGCTGGCAGAAAAAGAAGGCATTTTCTGTGAGCCTGCTTCCGCCGCGTCAATCGGTGGTGCCATGCGAGATATTCAATCTGGCAAGATTCCGGAAGGCTCTACCATCGTTTGCACGTTGACAGGCAATGGTTTGAAAGACCCTGACACGGCCATTGCTCAGTGTCAGGACAGTCGCATGGTGACCATTGATGCGGATCTGGATGCGGTGAAAGGCGCAATTCTGTCAAACATGTCTTAAGCTTGTGGACATAAAAAGACGGAGCCATTGGCTCCGTTTTTTTATGGATACGGGCGGGCCGGACTGGCGCCACCGGATGCGGGTGCTAAAAGCGGGTGCTTACGCAGTGTGGTACCATGCGCGTTCTTTTGTGGCGAAAGGAACGGCGACCCGGTGTCGAGATTATTGAAACCACCTACGTGTAATACCTCCTCTCTGGGCTGACTGTGCCCATCTTTGGCTGGACTTTGTTCCTGCCCCCCTGACCAAATCTAATAGCCCATTTTGTGCGTGCCACTGCATCGTTACAGAGAGGCTTTGACATTGGTTGACCACCATCTAGTCTGTTTAAAACGACCAAGAAGGGAGAGACTGATGAAAACATCGTTATTGGCAACGCCAAGTGTCATTGGGCCGGCGTATGGCTTCATCGTTAGCGCCTCTGGGCAGAGGGTTAGCGCAGGTTTATATTTTTGACGATCTGATAAAGCTGCGACTCGCAGGGTCGCTTCGCGTTCAGATGATGTTTGGCTGTGAGGCTATAGAGGAGATCAACTCGGTTTCCTCGCATCGTCCGAGCCGACTGGCTGCAAGGCAGGTAATCTGCCCCTCGAAGCAAGACGGAATACGGAGCTTAGATGAAAATTAATTACGAGACCGACTATGACGTCGGCCAAGATAACGTGCAGGTCATGGGAATGGACATGCACAATCCTGTCTTCTTTATCAGTGCATTACTGATTCTTACTTTTGTGATTGGCACATTAATTTTCCCTGAACAAGCTAACGCTTTGCTAAATGGCTCCAAAGGCTGGGTTATTGAGCACTTTGACTGGTTATTCATGGTGAGCGGGAATGTCTTCGTTTTATTTTGCGTGATGTTGGCGGTACTGCCGTTGGGGAAAATTCGCCTCGGTGGGCAAAATGCCAAGCCGGAATTCTCTACTCTGTCCTGGTTTGCCATGTTGTTCGCAGCAGGGATGGGCATTGGCCTGATGTTCTGGAGCGTGGCGGAACCGGTAGCCTATCTTAATGGGCAATGGTACGGCACGCCGTTGGCGGTGGAAGCCGGCTCAGAAGAGGCCCGGCATATGGCGATGGGCGCTACCATGTACCATTGGGGTCTGCACCCTTGGGCAATTTACGCTGTAGTGGCATTGTCGCTGGCCTTTTTCTCCTACAATAAAGGAATGCCGCTGACTATCCGATCGGCTTTTTACCCCTTGCTGGGTGAGCGCTGCTGGGGCTGGCCGGGGCATATCATCGATATTCTTGCTGTGCTGGCGACGATCTTTGGTCTGGCCACGTCACTGGGGCTGGGTGCTCAACAGGCTTCCGGTGGCTTGCACTTCCTGTTTGACACGCCCAACGCCATTAACGTACAGATCGGCATCATTGTCGGTGTTACCGCTGTTGCGGTGCTATCGGTGATCCGTGGCTTGGATGGTGGTGTGAAAGTGCTCAGTAATATCAACATGAGCCTGGCCGTTTTCCTTCTGCTATTTGTGATTATCGCGGGTCCCACCGCGTTGATTCTCACGGGTTTTGGCACCACGGCGGTGGATTACATCAGTAATATTATTCCTCTGAGTACTTGGTTTGGCCGTGAAGACGGGGAATGGATGCACGGCTGGACCGTCTTCTACTGGGCGTGGTGGATTTCCTGGTCGCCGTTTGTGGGGATGTTTATTGCGCGTATTTCCAAAGGCCGTACCGTGCGAGAATTCATTGTGGCAGTGTTGCTGGTTCCCACAGTGATCACCATTATCTGGATGACCGCGTTCGGTGCCACTGGGCTGGAGCAATCCATCAATGGCGTGGGTGAATTGGCAAATGGGGTGGGTGATGCCTCCCTGGCCATGTTCCAGATGCTGGCTCACTTGCCGTGGACGGGGATTATTTCCTTCTTGGGTATTGCGCTGGTGCTAGTGTTCTTCGTGACTTCGTCTGATTCGGGGTCTCTGGTGATTGATTCAATTACCGCTGGCGGCAAGCTCGATGCCCCGGTTCCTCAGCGTATTTTCTGGGCTGTAATGGAAGGGGTGATCGCTGGCGTGTTGCTGTACGGTGGCGGTAAAGAAGCGCTCAAGGCTCTGCAATCCGGTGCGGTCACTACGGGCCTGCCGTTTACCATTGTATTGTTGTTTATGTGTGTGAGCCTGTTTATGGCCTTATCGGCAGAACGTAAGCGCCTGAAACTGGCTTGATCTACATTCTGTGATTGATAAAAATGCCCGCGTTATGCGGGCATTTTTATGTCGCTTAGCGGCTGCAACCTGGTATCAACCGGCCGTTTTTTCAAACGGCGTTGGGTGATCGTATGGAAACTAGGTGCACAGTGTGGAGGCCTGTATTTCCAGAATCAGCAGGATATGCCCGTAGTGGAATAAAAGCGCGCTCTGCTCCACGCAGCACGTGCGACGGTAAAAACAGCAGGGGCGTGATATGTCAGGCTCGGCGCAGCCGAGTATGCCGGTTGATGGTGTGCTGTAAGCCGAGCAGGGCGGGCAAGTGGGGGCCGATTATCCCTTTGCCGGTGGTCAGCAGGGCGCCGCTTAGATCGCGTTGTGGATCGGCCCAACAGTAGATGCTGATAAAGCCCAAATGCCCGAAGGCTTCCGGGGCACCGGGCCCGAACATGCTCATGCCCCGGTTGCCGAGCATGAAGCCGCTGGAGAAATTCAGTGGCAGCATCAGGGTGCGGTCGAAGCGAGGCCGGTGGTAGGCAGGCTCCAGTGCACGGGCAACGGTTTCTGGCTGGAAGATCTGTTGGTCACCATAGCGGCCATTGTTGAGCAACATCTGGAAAAAACGGCTGGCCTCTTCTGCGGTGGCGTAGAGGTTGCCTGCGGGCACGATCACCTCTTGAAAACGATCATCGTTGGTGACCTCCACCACTTCATCAATGCTGCCGCCCACAGCATAATTGAGAAACAGATCGACCAGTTTCAACGGCACCCCAGTGGATACATCTACCGCACGTTCTTCGCCGGTCTTGCCGAAGGTAAAGTATTTCATTCCCATGGGTTGGCGGATGACCCGGTCCAGGGTGGCATTCAGGGATTCGCCGGTTACCGCTTCAACCACGGCGCCAAGAATGAAGCCTGCGGTAATGGCATGGTAAGCCTGCGTATTGAGGCCGCTGGGCTTGGCGGCACAGAGAATGTCGATTATTTCCTGCGGCCGGTAGAGGATGTCTGTTTCCAGCGGCTCTTGGGGGCGTGGAATGCCGGCTTGATGGGTAAGCAGATGGCGCAGGGTTGTCCGGCCCTTGCCGTTCTGGCCGTAGGCGGGCAGATAGCGGGTTACCTTATCATCTAGACTGATCTGGCCCTGTTCTACTAGATGGTGCAGCAGCATAGCGCTAACCACCTTGGAGGCAGAGAACAGGCACACGGGAGTATCTGGTGTCATGATGCGTTGCGCCTGTGGGTCTGCATAGCCGATGCTGCGATTAAGCATGAGCTCGCCGTGGCGACGCAGGCACAGGCTGATCGCTGGGCTCATGCCGCTGCGATACAGTTTGCGGGTGGCACGCCAGATAGCCTCAACCTGTTCGGAGCCCATGCCCGTTTTGCTCAGTGGCGCTTCATCACCGTGCAGGGTTAGTTCATCAAGGCTGCGGGGAATAGGGTTGCCATGCTTACTGATCAGGCGGCGTACACGCGGGCGAAGGGCCATAATTGTCTCGCTAAAAGGGTCGTACAAGGAGTATGCAGGCGGCGATAGTAGAGGCCGACGCTATATTTATTGTGAAAGTACGACATTGTCCATGATCGTTGGGGCACTGCAATGGCTGCCTGCGCCATCTGATTGGCGTTAAATCACAACAAATTGACCCGTTGAAACCTGTCTACTGCGTTACAATGAAACGTAGTGTTTATTACGCTGCTGTTGGCTACAACGATGAGCGCCCTCGCTGTGGCGCGATAACTTATTAGAACAAAAGCTCTTAACAGGAGGCCCCATGGAGACCATCAAGCAATCCAATTTTCAGAGCTTTGCGGAGTTTTATCCCTATTACCTGCAGGAGCATGGCAACCCTACCTGCCGCCGGCTGCACTTTTTCGGCACCCTGGGGCTGTTCGGTGTGCTGGCCGGTGTGTTGATGACCGGCAACCTGTGGGGGCTATTGCTGTTACCGATAGTGGGCTATGGCTTTGCTTGGGTGGGACATTATGTTTTTGAAAAAAACCGCCCAGCCACGTTCAAGCACCCTTGGTACAGCCTTGCGGGTGATTTCGTCATGTTCAAAGATATTCTCACCGGGCGGATTGAGTGGTAGAGGGCGTAACCACAGGCAACAGGCTGGACGCTCGCCCGAGGAAAGCAGAATGACGGCGGTTGGATATTTTCGGCCCGGTGAATCGTCGGCCAAGGATAGTGAGCTGCCGGATCTGGATTGTCGGGAAAATATTGATGCCATGGTCCACGGGTTTTATCAGCGCTTGCTGAATGATCCAGTCATGGCGCCGGTATTTTTGGCGGTGGCGGGTATCGACCTGCAGCAGCACCTGCCGACCATCTGCCAGTACTGGTACAAAATGCTACTCGGTGAACAGGGTTATCAGCGGCACATGATGGCCAAGCATCGGGCGCTGGATGATCGTGAGCCGCTGACCGGGGAGCATCACGAACGGTGGCTGGGGCATTTTATGGCGAACCTGGACGGCAACTTTCACGGGCCGATGACTGACCGTGCTCGCTTGATTGCCCAGCGCGTCATGAATAATCTCTATAGCCAGCTCAGTGCCCGCCGGGCCAGCGGCTTCCTAGAACAGGGGAATGATGAAGTTACCCACGAGTAAGCTCGCACCACTCAGGTAGCAGCTGGTAATCAAAATTGGATCTGAACCCAGTGCCTCTCGACGCAAATGAAAATACACGCCAGCCCCCAGCAATCCTGCTGCCACAATGAACATCCCAATCCAGAGAATTTGGCTCATGACGGTGCCCCGTTTATTGTCGTGAAGCAGTTTCTGTGTGTTACGCAAAGAGTGAGCATGGTTTGCTGCAACCCGCGACGCACCTTTGTTTTACTCTTGGAACCATTTTTTTGTCAATTTCGCCTGCCGTACAGCATCACAATTTAGCCAATGATTCCCTGGGCCTGTAGCTCAGCAAATTCCGCGTCGCTTAGGCCTAGTTCATCACGGAGTACGCTGTGGTTATGGCTGCCCACCTCTCCGCCTGGCCAACGGGTTTTGCCGGGGGTGTCAGCTAATCGCGGGGTGATCGCCGGAACTTTTAAGGGTTTACCGTTGATCTCTACCTGCTGGAACAGGCCGCGGGCTTGAAAGTGAGGGTCCTCCATCATGTCGGCTACAGAATAGATGGGGCCGGAAGGCACTCGGGCCTCGGCGAGGATGGCGAGAATGTCGTCGCTGGGCAGGCTGCGACACCAGCTGTCCAATGCTGCATCAATGGCCTCTTCATGCTCAACGCGGCCGGCATTGTTGGCCATGGCCGGGTCTTCGGCCATATCTGGCCGGCCCGCAGCGGCCATCAAACGCTTGAAAATAGAATCGCCATTGCCACCAATCACCACGAATTTGCGATCGGCACAGCGGTAGGTGTTAGTGGGCACAATGCCGGTGACCGTGGAGCCTGCGGGTTCACGAATCACGCCGGCTCCATCGAATTCGGGAATCACGCCTTCCAGTAGGTTGAACACGGATTCGTACAGGGCGATGTCCACGACTTGGCCACGCGCACTGTTTTGGCGCTCGAACAGGGCGAGCAGGATGCCAAGGGCTGCGTGCAGACCGGCAATGGTGTCACCCAGCGACAGGTTGGGGCGCACCGGGCGCTCGCCGGGGAAACCATTCACATAGCGCAGCCCTCCGATGCCTTCGCACACCGAGGCGTAGCCGGGTTTGTTGGCGTAGGGGCCGGTCTGTCCGTAGCCGGAAATACGGGTATAGATTAACCCGGGGTTATCGGTGGCAAAACTGTCCGGGCCCAATCCCCAGTTTTCCATGGTGCCGGGGCGGAAGTTTTCGATCACCACATCGGCGCCCACCATCAATCGACGGGCCAGTGCTTTGCCTTGGTCGGTTTTCAAATCCAGGGTCACCGACTTCTTGTTGCGCCCCAGGCTGCGCCACCAGAACGAGGTGCCATTCTCGTCCAGTTTGCGCCAGCCGCGAATCGGGTCACCACCGGGCGGCTCCACTTTCACCACATCGGCGCCGAAGTAAGCCAGCAGAGTGCCGGTAAACGGCCCGGCCAGCAGTTGTCCCAGTTCGATAACGCGCACGCCGTCTAAAGGCAGGCGGCGGGATGGAGTGTCAGACATTAGGGCCTCCGATAAGTGAATTTTTTAGCGCACAAGACTATAGGATTCGGCGCGTCAGTGGCAGTCGGGCCGCCCGCGATTGCGCTTGTTCATGTAGAATAGCGACACCACATAATCGCACTCATAAGCGAGCGGTCTCTTTACTGAATGAAGACGGCCGGCGAAGCGGTGTAGTGATCTGAATAGGCTCTAAGGAAAACCCATGACCCCGGAACGTTACCGTCGCATTTGCGATACCCTGGACCGCCGCCAGCCTGATCTGACTGTCATTATGGACGGTGTTCACAAACCCCATAATATCGCCGCCATTGTGCGCACCTGCGACGCGGTGGGCATTCTTGATGTACATGCGGTGCTGCCTAAAAATCGTGCCCGCATGGCTGCAGGGACGGCCATGGGTTCCCAGCGTTGGGTGCAGGTGCACAAACGCGATGAAAGCACCGACGTGATCCGTGAATTGCAGGGGCAGGGGGTACAGGTGCTGGCGGCACACCTGTCGGATGACGCTATTGAGTATCGGCAGGTAGATTACACCCGTCCCACTGCACTGCTGTTGGGGACTGAAAAGTTTGGCGTCAGCGATGAGGTGGCCAGCGCGGTGGATCAGAATGTAACCATTCCCATGATGGGTATGGTGGAGTCATTTAACGTGAGTGTGGCGGCGGCGATCATTCTTTCCGAGGCCTGCGAGCAGCGCCGTGCCAAGGGCTTTTATGACCAGCCTCGGGTGGCCGCGGCCCGCTATCATGAGCTGTTGTTCCGCTGGGGCTATGCCCGTATTGCCCGCTTGTGCGATGCCCACGGCGTGCCGTATCCGGAGCTGGATGAAGAAGGGCAGGTGAAAGACAGTGCCGCGCTTACGGCGCTGTTGCAGAAGACTCAGACGGAGGCGTAGTGGCGGCTTTGTTGGTTGCGATAGACGCCACCGGCCCGAGCATTATTGCCCCCCACGCCGGGAACCGCAGGGTATTGTCCATGGTGGCGTAGCGCAGGCGGCGAATATCGGTGCCTCGTTCGCAGGCCAGAGCGATCATCGCGACCAACGACCTTGCCGTGGCGAATCTGATCCACCGCCGCAGTAGTATCGGCTTTATAGAATATGCCCGTGGTCACGCCCTCTAGGGCAGCGCTCAAAAACGCTTACGATAGGCATCAGGTACACGATCTGGTCAGATTTCGCGTGCGTAGCAGAGGGGGCGCTAGTAACGCTGACGAGCAGCGTAATCAAACCAATTCATCCCTGTCTGACAGTCATTTTGTGATTCTTTTTAAGGATGTTAGAGAGGCGAAAAAGAAGATTTGAGATTATGCCAATAGAACAGGAAAGAGTAGGGCTTAAGGCCCTGCATGAACGGCTGCATCGTGTGCTGCCGACGGTGTCTTTGTCGTGCCAGCCTTTGCCGCAAACACCGGCCCTGCGCCTGTGGTTGCTCGATGAGTTGTTCCCTGAGCAAGCTCTGGCTCCAGAGATTGTTAATGCAATTATGGAAGAGCCCCCGTATTGGTCGTTCTGCTGGGCTTCGGGCCAGGTACTGGCGCGATATCTACTGGATAACCCCAGTTGTGTAGCTGGACGCTGTGTGGTGGACGTCGGCCCGGGTTCAGGGGTGGTTGCGATTGCCGCCGCCATGGCTGGGGCGCGTAAGGTGATTGCCTGTGATTTGGATGAGGATGCGCTCACTGCCACGGCCATGAACGCCCGGGAAAACGGTGTTGATGTGAGCTTGAGTAATGATCTCAGTGCGGCCCTACAAGAAGCAGATTTAACCACCGCCGCTGATATCCTTTATGACCGAGATAATCTGCCGTTACTGGCCCAGTTGCAGTTGGCCAGTGCGGTGCTGTTGGCGGACTCTCGGGTGCCAGACCTGAACCCGCCAGGTTACCGTTTACTAGGAGAATGGGAATCTTGTACTTGGCCGGACTTAGGGGAATCGCAAGAGTATAACCACGTTCGTCTGTTTGCTTCGGAACCGTAGCGGATTGTTCTGGTCAGAAAAAAGTGGGTGACCCCCAATCCTTAGTGCCCGCTTTGTGCTACAAGCATTTCTGGGTGTCATCCGCTACTGCCTTTAGCTCATCATCGTTTTTAACGATGATGTTTCCTTGCAACAGGAGGAACAACCGTTGTTTGAAAAAACGTTGTCTATGAAAAATAAGCCGAGTCTTTCTCTTGTCTGTGTGCTGATGTTGTTATACCTGGCCTTTTCCCCGGTTCATGCGGCCTTGCCTGCCGTCACCGCTGAAGGCGATGCGCTTCCCTCTCTGGCCCCCATGCTGGAGAAAACCTCCCCGGCGGTGGTCAATATCGCTATCGAAACCCGGGTGAGGGCAGCGCGAAACCCATTAATGGATGACCCTTTCTTTCGCCGGTTCTTCAATATACCGGAACAACAGCGGCCTGCAGAGCGCCGTGCGGTTAGTGCCGGCTCCGGGGTCATTGTGGATGCTAGAGAAGGTTATGTGCTGACCAATGCCCATGTGGTTAAGAATGCTGACAACATTGAAGTCACTCTCACTGATGGACGTGAACTGTCGGCGGAGCTGGTGGGAGTGGATGATGAAGTGGATCTTGCCGTACTTAAACTCGAAGATGCGGAGCGCCTGACTCAGATTGCGATTGCTGATTCCACAGGCTTGCGGGTGGGTGATTTTGTGGTGGCCATCGGCAACCCCTTTGGGCTTGGGCAAACGGTGACCAGCGGTATCGTGTCTGCACTGGGGCGTACTGGTCTTGGCATTGAAGGGTACGAGAGCTTTATTCAGACCGATGCCTCCATTAATCCTGGGAACTCTGGTGGGGCGCTGGTTAATCTGAACGGCGAGTTGGTCGGTATAAATACCGCCATTTTGGCCCCAGCCGGCGGTAATGTGGGCATCGGTTTTGCCATCCCCACGGAGATGGCCGAAAACGTGATGCAGCAGTTGATTGAACACGGTGAAGTACGCCGTGGCATGCTTGGTGTCACCATTCAGGACTTAACGGCTGAATTGGCTGAAGCCTTTGGTGTAGAGCGCCAGCGTGGTGTAGTCATTACTCAAGTGGTTGAAGATAGTGCGGCAGAGAAAGCGGGTTTGAAAAGTGGTGACGTCGTTACTGCCGTGGACGGCCGCCCGGTAAACCGAGCCGCGGACCTGCGCAATAAAGTGGGTATGGCTCCGGTGGGCGAGAAGGTCACTCTCAGTATCCTCCGTGAGGGTAACAAGAGAAATATTACTGCTGTGATTAGCGAGTTATCGCGGGAAACCGCAGGTGGTGAGGTGGTTTCCAAATTCCTGGAAGGTGCCAATCTGCGCGACTTGAGAAAAGGCGAATTGCAACATGCCGACACGGGCGTGCTGGTGGACGAAGTAGAACGAGGCTCTCCCGCCTGGCGTGCCGGGTTGCGTAAAGGTGATGTGATCATCAACGTGAATCGACAGGATGTTGAAACCATGGACGGATTACGTAAAGCGGTGGACGATAAAGAAGCTGCCCTGTTGTTGCGGGTTAACCGCAATGGTGGCGTTTTCTTTGTGGTAGTGCGCTAATCGACGGTCGGTAGCGCCGACAAAAAAGCCGGCAATCAGTGCCGGCTTTTTTGTCTCTTATTTTCCGTAGGTCGGCTTAGCTGTAGCTGTATGCTGACAGCCAGAGTTACTGTCGGAGCCATGCAAAATAGCCAGATGCTGAGCCGGGTTCTGCCCGGCGTTGTATAAAGTAGCGCGCAGCGCATCAGCGGTGGGCGGTCTACAGCGTAGCGTTTATCCTGGCGATTCAGGGTGATGATATAAATGCCTTCGCGTTGTTCGCAACGGGATCGCTCACAGCACCACCTGGGTTCTCTGGCCGCGAAATCATGACAGAGAAATTATCTAAGCATAAGATTGGCCGGTATCTCTCCTGCGGCATAGCCGTCTAGAGAGTTGGAGAAAGTGATGACGTATGTGCGTGAGTATGAGGATGAGAGCATTACCCGCGAGCAGCTGGATGAGAGTGCCGGGCTGAGGGTTATTGAGTTTGGCGCCAATTGGTGTGGCTACTGCATTGCCGCACAACCGGATATCGAAGCGGCGCTAGCGGAACACCCTGAGCTCAAGCATGAAAAGATAGCAGACGGGCCGGGTAGGCCCCTGGGCCGCAGTTTCCGTGTGAAGTTATGGCCAACATTGATAGCGATTCGTGATGGTGAGGAAATAAACCGGGTGGTGCGGCCAGAGAGTGCTGATCAGGTTCGCCAACTTTTCTTGTAGCGCTTTCCCCGGGGATTGCGTATGAGCTATTGAGGCACTTCAAGAACCACCTTGCCCACGGATTGACCCGATTGCAGTAGTGCTAAGGCGGCATGGGCATCGTCGAAGGCGAAGCGGTGGCCAACGTGAGGTGGGGGTAAATCAATGGCTTGTAGTTCGCGTAGCAAGGTCTGCATGATGGTTTTTTGTTCCCATAGCCAGATCAGGTTAAAAGCCATTACCGATCGGTTGTTGCTGATCATGTCCATGACGTCATAGCGAGGGCGGCGTAGGTAACGCCAGGCGGCTTTAAGATAATTAGGGCGGTTGCCGGTCGGTGTGAATTCGGCGGCGCCGAAAACCACCAGACGGCCCATGGGATTGAGTGCTGCAAAGCTGGCTTGCTGGACGGTGCCGCCTATGGCATCGAGTACTAGATCAAAACGGTGGCCGCTTTCTGTCAGTTGCCGTGAAAAATCCCGTTGCCGTACCAACACATCGCTAAAACCCATGTCTTGCAGTATTCGTGCTTTGTTTGGATTACCCACAGTACCCACGGGGGTGGCGCCCAGCGCTTGCGTCAGCTTCATGGCTTGCAAACCGACACCGCCAGCGGCGCTGTGAATCAGGACGTTGTGGTCGGGTTGGAGGTTGCCCAAGGTCGTCAGTGCATACCAGGCGGTGAGTGTCTGGGCGGGGAAAGCCGCGCCCTGAGGAAAATCCCAGTGGTGGGGCAGTGGCATCAAATAATCAGGTTCGCTATCAATCACGGAGCAATAACCGCCGAAGCGGGTCACGCCCATTACCCGGTCGCCCACCTTAAACAGACTGTCAGTCGCTTTGTTGTGAGCCCCAGCATCGATGACCGTGCCGGAAAATTCCAGCCCTGGGGTGAACGCGCCTTGTGGCGTTGCGGAATACAGTCCGGTGAGAGCGAAAATGTCGGCAAAATTCAGGCCTACTGCATGGACGCCTATGCGTAGCTGCCCGAGCGGTAATGTCGGTAGAGGCATTGTTTTTTGGGTCAGTCTGGCAAGGCTACCCGCTTTGGGGGTTTCCCAGGCCGTTAGCGTGGGCATGGTGAATTCCGACAGTGAAACGGGCAGTATGCGTTGTCGAAGGGTTGGCCTCAATGTGCATCACCAAGCAGGGTTAGACTTTGATGTGGTCTTTGCTTTTTTTTCAGGAAAGTGAAGAATGGATTTTAAAAGCGGTAGTCGATGGAGCCTGAAAATAGTGAATAATCCAGATATAGGAAAGCTAATTTTACGCCTGTCTTTAGGGCTAATGCTGCTGTTGCATGGTGTCCATAAGCTTCATGCTGGCGTGGGCTGGATTTTCGCTATGTTAGCGCAGCATGATCTCCCTGGGGTTTTGGCCTATGGGGTATTCATTGGCGAGGTGATCGCGCCAGTGATGATCATTATGGGTTATCAGACACGCATTGGCGCCGGCTTGATTGTCACCAACATGCTGGTCGCTCTGGTATTAGCGCATATGGGAGAGCTTTTCAGCCTGAATAATACTGGTGGCTGGGCGATTGAACTGCAGGCGTTCTATTTGTTCACCGCGGCGGCGTTAGTATTCTTGGGGGCAGGAAAGTACGCGATGAAAAACTGATTAGCTGATCGGATCCCTAGCGCCCGATGTTGGGCGCTAAAAGATAAAGACGATCGCGTCAGGTCTTTTCAACGTCAAGCATCGGGCTTTTCCATATTAGGTTACGCAGGGCATTAAGCCAGACGATTTTTCTCTGTGATCTGACCGTTCAGTGTCCAGAAATCATAGAGAATACCTAGTCCGAACAGGCCTGCGGTAAGCAGGTAGATAATGCCAGTGACGACTTTGCCCATGTAAAAGCGGTGAACACCGAAAATGCCCAAGAAGGTGAGAAAAATCCAGCTGAGGTTGTAATCAATACTGCCTGCCTCGTAGCGCGTGTCCGCCGCGTCATCCATGCCGGGAATCAGGAACAGGTCAATAATCCAACCGATGAAGAACAGCCCCAGGGTAAAGAACCAAAGCGTGCCTGTGAGCGGGCGGCCATAGTAAAAACGGTGGGCACCCATGAAGCCAAAGATCCATAGTAGATAACCAATCACTTTACTGTGTGTGTCTTGGTTCTGCATATTTGATTCCTTTTATAACGAGGGTTTACAGGTCGACCTTGAATGCTGCAATAGCGGTGTTGGCTTTGTCTCGTGCTGCGTCAATAGTATCTGCTTTTGCTAATGCCACCCCCAGCCGGCGGCTGCCGTTGATGTCCGGCTTGCCAAACAGTCGCACTTCCGTATCCGCGTTGGCTAAGGCCGTGTTCAGGCCATGGTAGCGCATGGCTTCAGACTGGCCTTGTATCAGTAGCACGGAGGAAGCCGACGCCCCTCGTTGTTCAATGGTTGGTATTGGCAGGCCGAGAATGGCGCGGGCATGCAAGGCGAATTCGGATAGGGTTTGGGAAATCAGTGTGACCAGCCCGGTGTCGTGGGGGCGGGGGGAGACTTCACTGAAGTACACCTGATCGCCTTTGATAAATAATTCGACTCCGAAAATACCCAAGCCGCCAAGGGCATCGGTAATGGCCAGTGCGACTTCACGAGATGCTTGTAATGCTGCGGCGCTCATCGGTTGTGGCTGCCAAGATTCTTGATAATCGCCGTTTTCTTGGCGGTGACCAATGGGGGCACAATAACTGGTCTTAATCTCGCTGCCGGCCTTGTGGCGTACCGTTAGCAAGGTGATTTCGTAGTCAAAGTCCACAAACCCTTCCACGATGACCCGTCCTTTACCTGCGCGCCCGCCGGATTGTGCGTACTCCCACGCGGGCAGAATGTCGGCTTCGTTTTTCAGGGTGCTTTGGCCTTTCCCTGAAGAGCTCATCACCGGTTTGACCACGCAGGGGAAGCCAATTTCGCGCACGGCTTGTTGATAGCCTGCCAGGCTATCTGCAAAGCGATAGGGTGAGGTGGGCAATGATAGTTCTTCTGCTGCAAGGCAGCGGATGCCCTCGCGGTTCATGGTTAGCTGTGCAGCGCGAGCGGTGGGTACCACTGTGTAGCCTTCTGCTTCCAGCTTAACCAGTTCGTCTGTGGCGATAGCTTCAATTTCCGGAACGATCAGCGCAGGTTTTACCTGTTCGACTACTGCTCGCAGGGCGGTGCCATCCAGCATGTTGATGACATGACTATGTTGGGCGACCTGCATGGCAGGAGCGTGAGCATAACGATCCACCGCAATCACTTCGCAGCCATAGCGAATTAGTTCCAAAGCAACTTCGCGGCCTAGCTCGCCGGAACCCAGCAGCATCACACGGGTGGCGTTGTCGGTGAAAGGGGTGCCAATGACAGTCATAACAGCTCTCAATATGTGTGGTGCCCTGATTGTAATGAAAAGCAGACGCTACGCCAGCAGTGGCTGCCCTTGCCTCATTCTGTGCGCAGGAGGCTTGCGGTACACTTGGTGTGTTGTGCTTGCTGGGCGAGTTAGTCTGGGGCGTGAATTAAGGAGAGTAGGTGGACGATCAAGACTGGATGCAACAGGCTCTAATGCTGGCTCGTCAGGCGGCAGATCAGGGAGAGGTGCCTGTGGGGGCGCTGGTGGTTCGTGGAGGGCAGTTGTTGGGGCAGGGCTATAACCAGCCGATTACCGCCAATGATCCCAGTGCTCATGCGGAGATCATTGCCATGCGTAGTGCGTCCCTTGCAGAAAAGAATTACCGTCTTAGCGGTTGTACGCTCTATGTCACCCTAGAGCCCTGCACCATGTGTTTTGGTGCCATGGTTCATGCCCGCATCGGCAGGCTTGTATATGGCGCTAGTGAGCCACGTGCGGGGGTATGCGAAAGCCAGTTGCAGCTGCCATCGGTGGATTTCTACAATCATCGGGTGGAAGTGGAAAAAGGCGTTTTGGCAGAGGAAAGCGCTATGCTGCTCAAACGTTTCTTTGCGGATCGTCGAAAGAGGCCGCGTTAGAACGTTGCTGGGAAAACAGACCTTTCGTGGCGTCAGCAGAAACGATCTGCTCAGGTTGTGTTGCTTGCTGTGAGAGTGCTGAGATCACAGAACGAAAAAAGGGCCGGTAAAAACCGGCCCTTTTCAGTTAGCGTGGCTCCTTACTGGAACTGCGCTTCTTTGGTGGTCGCTTTCAGGATAGTTTCTACGCGACGGTTTTCGGCGCGGCCTTCGCTGGTCTTGTTGTCAGAGATAGGCTTCTCTTCACCGTAACCCACAGTGGTGATGCGATCTGCGCTAACGCCGAACTTGTCAACCAGTACGGCCTTCACAGCATCTGCACGCTGCTGGGACAGTTTCTTGTTGTAAGCGGCTGAACCAGTGCTGTCAGTATGGCCTTCCAGTACTAGGTTGGCTGACGGGTACTGGCGCATGTCTTCGGCTAGGTTTTCCAAAGACGGGTAAGAGGTCTGACGGACTTCGGTTTTATCGTGGCCGAATTCAACGTACAGAGTCTCCTTCACGTCCTTTTCTAGGTATTTCTGACAGCCTTTGTCATCAACTAGGGCCCCAGCAGGAGTGTTCGGGCAGTCGTCCATGCTGTTGACGATGCTATCGTTGTCGTCGTCCAGTTCACAACCAGTGGCATCTACCTGCGCGCCTGCTGGGGTGTTGGCGCACTGATCCCGGTCGTCTGGCACACCATCGCCATCGCTATCAGTAACGACATTTTCGATCGGAGCCGGTTCTTGTTCGTTGCTGGAACCGCCGATTAGGAAGTTAAGGCCAGCGTAAACTTCGGCATCCCAGCGCTCTGCGTCAAAGCTGTAGTAAGGACGTGCGCCTACGTCCAGCAGAAAGTGTGGGTGGAGGAGGGTTTGGAAACCCGTTTCCAGTGTGCCGATTGTTTCAGCATTGTCGTCTGAGCTGTTGCTGGTAGGCTCGAAACGCAGTTCACCCGCACCTATACCCACATAGGGTTCGAAGGCGGAGTTGCCTGCGAAATGTTTGCGGATTGCGCCGTGGGCAATATTGATATCGGCATCACCGCCGAGATTGGTGTTGGAGTTGTTACGCTCCCACCAACCTTGGAAGGACCAGTCACGATTAAAGCGGTAACCCATTTGAGCGCCGGGAAGGGTCACTTCGCTATCGCTGGTGTTTTGGTCAATGTGGTCACCCACGTCCAGCCAATTTTCACTGATGTGCCCGCCGAAGTAGAAAAACTGTTCGGGGATGTCGTCAGCAATGACAGTGGTGGTCGCGGTGACCGATGCGCAAGCAATGCTCGCCGCTAAAAAACGTTTAGCGTTCATAAGCTCCTTCCTTATTTTATTCAGTAGGCAGATCAAACACATTACCAGTGTTGGCTAGCCTGTCTCCCATGTAAATCCTCACATAGAGATTAATAAAAAAATTTACAAATATGGATTTTATTCGGTAGCAGGAAGGCGTTTTTTTGTAACGTTGTAATGTTAAAGCATTAAAAGTTTTATTTTTGTGGGTCCTTAATATTAGCCTGTTTGGCCTGTTGAGGTGTTACATCAGCGATGTCTTTGTATGAGGGGGGTTGGAGTACTTTTTCACGCCCTTCGTTGCGGTTCTGGTAGAGCGCATAATCTGCTTCGTTAAGCAGGGGGTTAAGGCTGCGGCCGCTATTTTCAGTGCTTGCGACTCCGATACGGGCTGAGACGATAACCGATTCTTCTGGCTGCGGTGCCGCTCCTAGGCTGGAAAGCTCGAGATTGCTGGCCAAGGTTTTTAACCCTTCCCCCATGCGCGCGGCATCGTCGAAATTGGTGTGGGGAAGCACCAAAAGAAATTGAGCGCCATCAAAGCGTCCAAATAGATCACTCTCGCGGATTTTCTCCCGAATGCAGTCTGCAAATAAGCGAAGGGCTTTTTCTCCAGTATGGCGCCCGTAACGGTCCAGTAGCTGGGTGAAATCCGCAATTTCGATAAGCAGGATGGAGACGGTGTAACTGTGCCGTTGGCTAAGCGCCAGTTCCCGTTCAAGCATGCCAAGCAGGTGGGGGCGATTGAACAAGCCGGTGAGGTGATCCTCTCGCGCCAGTTGTTGAAGTTGGTGGTTATATCGGTCTAGCGCGACCAGTCGGCAGCTGAATAGATAGAGCGGTGGGGCAACCAGTAATAAGGGTAGTAAGACGGCAAGAACCAGTGGCGACAACCAATCGCGTTCACCGACCAGCATGATGCCAATGCTGGTCAGCACCAGGGACACCAAGATGGAAATGAGAGTGATGAAGACGGTGCCTTTTAGCGCTGAGCGGCGGTCGCTATTACGGATTAGCTTGGCGGTCGTCGCTACCACATGAAAAAGCTTACCCATGCTCGATGGTCCCCCCCAACGTGTTGATTATTATGCTTTGTCAGTATCACGGTTGCCCGCATGGCGTGCAACCGTTAGCGAGTGAGCATCAACGCTGTAGTAGGTTTTCTTTTAGTGGTCGTGAATAAGGCGTTTCACCAAACCAAATGCGTAAATAGTTGCGGGCAAAATCATCCCCGGTTTCTGTGGCCAGCAGGGTGTTGTTAAGTGCCAGTGTCAGGCTGTTGGGGCGATAGGTTAGGGTATAGACATCACCGTCACCAATGTCCTGATAATGGTTGTTGAATTGTTTGAATCGCGCTTTATAGCGTTCGAAGTCAGCTTTGCTGAGATTTTTTTCCAGGAAATTGAGTGCAGCCTTAGCGAAGGCATCACCGGGCACTTCACGAAAGTAGCGGAAGCTTAGCCGCATGGGAGGGTTTTGTAGGTTGCTGGTTTGGCACTTGTGCCGTGACAGAGTGGCCTCTCCTACCGTAATGAAACGCAGTGCTTTTACATCGCTACGGGCACACACCTGCCAAGGCTGGTTGTTCTCGCTGGTGTAGCCAGGGGCAGTGAATATCGCAGTAACGAATAGCAGTACCGCTCGACTTATCAGTGTTTTCTTAACCATCGTGTTATTGGTCCTATCAAGGGTAAGTGCTGATCAACTCCTTGGCTGCTATCCCAGAAGTCCTGTTGAAAAATGACTTGTCCCTGTGCATTAAAGCGTAATTGACTGATCCCTATCGTGCGCGATAGCCGTTCGCTTCCAAGCATCGTAAAACGTGCGTCCATTACCCAGCGTAAGTAAAGATCGCTGCCGTCATTGATAACCTTGGTAATCGTCAACGACATGCTGTTAAGGCCCTCTGCTGTGGCCTGTAAGTGGGCGGCTAGTTCGTCTCGGGCTGTCAGGGTCACTAGAGTGTCATTGAAATACACCGGGTCGGCATAGATTGAGTCGATTTGTTCTGGAATCAGCGTCGCGTTCAGTGGGTTATAAAAAGCGGCAAAACGATTTATTACGCTGCTATCAGGTGGGGGGCTGGCTTGTGCTTCTGATGATGCGAGTGCTTGCTGATACTGGTTTGTGTACCCGTAGGGGCCTTTGACAGTACTGCTACACGCATTCAGTAGCACAGCCATCAATAACGAAATGGGTAATCTCAAGGAAGAATTCATCGGATCACTCTGGCGAATAAGCAGTGAATCGGGTGTGAAGCCTCGAAAAATAGACTTCAACGCAGGTATGGCCAGCCGGGTAAAGAATGTGGATAACGATTCACGGGGCTTTGACGAGGCCTGCCGCAAGCTCAACCCATGAATCTGCCCGCTAATGTTGTCATTGTGAATTTTCTTGCCTTCCAGTTGCTCTGGCCAGCAGCCGTTTTGGGCGCGTCTCTGGGTTGGGCCATGCTCGCTTGGTGTGTGTTGCTGGCCATGCTGATTACGCAAGTCGCACTGACCGGTCGATGGCGTAACGATGGGGTGTTGGTAGTGGCAGGGGCGGCTCTATGTGTCGTGATGGAGCCGTTGTGGCTATTGACTGATGTGTTGGAATATAGGAATTGGCCGCATCGTTGGTGGGCTCCGCATTGGGTTTGGGCTTTGTGGATGGGGTTTGCTGTGAGTTTTCGTTACAGCCTTGGCTGGTTGTGTGGCCGCCCCGCTCTCGCTGCTTTATTTGGTGCGGTGGGAGGCGTTTTTTCCGTCACTATGGGTATGCGTTTGGGGGCTGCGAGTGCCCCACAGGGTTGGGTATTGCTGGCGGTTATTTACGCTATTGGTTGGGCCATAGCGGTACCAATATTGGCACAAGTTGCCACGATGACAATGCGGGGAAAAGAGAATGCTTAATATTCATTACCTGTTACTTATTGTTCTGCTGATGGTGGCTACGGTGTTGTGGCTGCAACAGCTGCGCACTCAAAATGCCGGTTGGGTCGATGTGTTTTGGGCTTGGTCCGTGGGTATTGTCGGAATGAGCTTTTTGCTGACAGGTAGCGGCGCGCTGCTTCCCCGTGTGATTGCAGGCAGTCTTTTATTGGTGTGGTCGCTGCGCCTTGGCGGTCATATTTTCCAAAGAGTCAGTCAGGAAACATCAGAAGATGGACGTTATGCCGCTATGCGAGAGGCGTTAGGAGGCAAGGCCCAGCCGGTTTTTCTGTTTTTTTATTGGGGCCAAGCGCTGCTGGCCTGGTGTTTTGCACTGACGTTTTGGGTGGTGGCCGAGCAAGACTTTTTCACCACGCCTCTGGTTCTTCTCGGGGGGGGGATGGGTTTGTTTGCGATTGCTCTGGAGTCTCTGGCAGATAAACAGTTAGCAAGGTTTAAGAAGCGCCCGGACAGCAAAGGCAAAACCTGTCGTGAAGGACTATGGCGGTATAGCCGCCACCCCAACTATTTTGGCGAGTGGTTGCACTGGGTTAGTTACCCGGTGATTGCCATCGGCGCGCTGCACGGCGAATGGCTATGGTTGTTGCCGTTGGCCATGTTTGTGTTTCTGTGGTTTGTCACCGGCATTCCGTATACCGAAAAACAGGCGCTGAAATCCCGCGGTGATAATTACCGTGACTACCAGCGCACCACGAGTGCGTTCTTTCCTTGGAGACCTAAATCATGATGATTCAAATGGCTGAATCTGGCCTGTTACCCGATGGGCTGGTGCGTTTGGGTATTCGTCGTCTGTTGAGACAGCGGCTGCAGCAGGAAAAACAGCGCGATAACCGTCAGACCTTTGAAGCGGCTCTCCAGCAGGGGCCAGTGGCGGTGGGCCAAGATGAAGCCAATGAGCAGCATTATGAAGTAGATGCTCGGTTTTATGAGCAGGTATTGGGCTCACATTTGAAGTACTCCAGCGGCTATTGGCCTAGTTCATCGAGTTGCTTGGACGATGCTGAACGGGCGATGTTGGCCATGACCTGTGAGCGAGCTGATTTGTTAGATGGTCAAGATGTGCTGGAAATGGGTTGTGGGTGGGGGTCATTGACACTGTGGATGGCTAAACAGTATCCCAATAGTCGGATTACAGCGATTTCCAATTCGTCATCCCAGCGAGCCTTTATTTTAGGGCGCGCTGCTGAGCGCGGATTGGATAATGTGGACGTGATTACCGTCGATGCTTCCCAGTATCAGCCTTCCAAGCCCTATGACAGGGTGGTTTCGGTAGAAATGTTCGAACATATGCGAAATCACAAAACCTTGATGTTACGTATTCACGATTGGTTGAAGCCGGGGGGGAAATTATTCATCCATGTGTTCTGCCATCATGATCTGACGTACCTGTTTGAGACGGAAGGCAGCAAGGACTGGATGGCTAAGTATTTTTTCACCGGTGGAATGATGCCTGCCTATGATTGGCTGCCGCAGTGCGCGGGGAACCTTGAGGAGGAACAGCGTTGGGCGGTGAATGGGACGCACTATGCACGAACGCTGGAGGCCTGGTTGGTGTTGGCGGATGAAAAGCGTGAACAGTTGATTCTCCTGCTGGATGAAGTTTATGGCGAGGGGAAAGGTAAAGTCTGGTTGCAGCGTTGGCGTATATTTTTCATGGCGTGTGCTGAGTTGTTTAACTATGGTGAGGGACAAGAGTGGTTTGTTGCACACTACCGTTTCAGTAAAGCTGTTGTCAGTTGAGCCGGCGATATTGCGGCCATTGATGTAACGTTTTGATGATGAGTTATGCATGAAAAAAACCGGCGTCCAGCATCGTATAACCCGTGTCTATCTGGTTCAGTTATTGCTGATCAGTCTGGCCACCGTGCTGGGTGTATGGGCGACGGCCAATATCATTGAGCATGTGTTGGTCAAACAGGCCCTAATCAAGGAGGCCGATCATTATTGGTCTTTGTTTGAGGCAAATTCAACGCAACCACGGCCCAATACCCGCCACTTATTCGGTTTGCTGACCAGTGACGCGGTGCATGATGCCGTGCCGAAGGTACTCATGGATCTACCTGATGGCTATCAACGTGTGGATCTAGCCGGAGAACGGCCTATTGTTTATATCGAGCATCGCGATGACGCCCGGCTTTATTTAATCTTTGATGAAAAGCGCTTGTCAGTGCTGGCATTCATGTTCGGGATTTTACCACTGACGGGGGTGCTGTTGGTGATCTATATCACCTCGTTTCTCGGTTGGAAAAAATCCCGCGATTTACTCTCTCCACTGGTGCAGCTTTCTGATGCGTTGCGACAGACTCCGGTAAACGACCCAAGCGTGGCTCGCCCTGATCTAAGCGAAATAGCGGCGGACGCCGGCAGTGAAGTGGCTGTGCTGGTTACCGCTTTGGATGGTTATGCCAATCGGTTAGTGTCGTTTGTAGAGCGTGAGCGCCAGTTTACCCGTGATGCCAGCCATGAGTTACGTACGCCACTGGCCGTGTTTCGAGCCAACCTGGAATTGCTGGTGATTCAGATTGGGGATCGGCCACTGATACGGCGTATGGATGACACGGTTGATGATATGGAGGCGACGTTGGAGACATTGCTGATGCTGGCTCGTACCGAGCAGCATAGCCAGCAAAGTGAAGACGTGATTGTTAATGATCTGTCGGTGAATTTGATCGAACGCCTTAGCCCGTTGGCCGAACGCAAGCACATTCGATTACAGGTCCGGCAGACTGCACTGTTGAGTGTGAATTGCCCGGAAGCTGCGTTGACCATTGTGCTGACAAACCTGGTTCGCAATGCCATCAACTACAGTGGATCGGGTGATGTCACCATCGTGGTAATGGAGCAAGCGGTGCAGGTTGTGGATTATGGTGCGGGCATGGATGCGGAAGAATTATCGCGCATCATGCAACCTTTTGAGCGTGGTACGAGCATCGAAAGCGGCCATGGGTTGGGGTTGGCGATTGTGCAGCGCCTGTGCGAACGCTATCGCTGGTCGTTGATGGTAGCTAGTGAACCCGGTAAAGGCACGGAAGTCAGAGTGCAATTCTAAATGTATATTTCTTCTCTGCGGAGCGCATTCTTATATCGCCATTTCCTGGGCTCTGTTTAGGGGGCGCTGTTCAATCCGGACCAGTAGTTGTTTGGCGTTTAACGCATCACGAATGCGATGAATAGTGTTTTCCGCTTTGTTGGAATCTGCGTCAGCGAGAAGAATCCCGAAATGGTTGTTGCCCAGATGCGCAATGCTGTCCTGCTCGCGTAACAGGGCCGCGAGAGAGTCGGCGATCGTTATGCTGTTGCTACCCTGGGGTGCTTGTAAAGCAAGCACCGACGATTCCATGCCAAAATCCCGACAGTGCTGTTGTTCCTGAGTGATGATGTCTGCCCAGCCCTGCTGGCTGGGTAAGCCTGTATCAACGCAACGATCTGGGTGTTCCAGGAAAATATTGATGCGCTGTTGCTCGATGTCACGCAGGGCATGGGCTAGTAAGAAGCTGATAAGCCGTGCTTCATGCTGAAGAGTGGGCAGGGCTTGTTCCAAGGCTGGGTTCTGGGGGGTGGGATCCAGTGCGTAAAGGGTGCCAAAAAGCTGGTGTTTTAGGTCGACCAGAGGCAAGCCAATATAGGCGCCGATTGTCAGCTCATCTTTGATCGGTGCCTGATTATACAGCGGAGTGGCCGGGGCGTTGGCGGTAATGCAGGGGGCGCCCTGTTGCAGCATTCGGGCCCCATAGTTTTTTGCCCATTGCAGGCGGCTGCCTTGGGTCAAGCCGTAATAAGTATCCCGGGTTCGCAGTACCGTTAGTTCTTCATTGTGGTGGCGGGTGATCATCCACAGGGCCATACCAAAACGTTTTTGTAGTTCGTCAAGGTGAGCATCCAGTAACTCTGGGCAGGAAGAGTAACTGGTTAACGCTTTATTGGTGCTGTTGCTGTCGATGGGCATAAATGGGCAAAATTACTTTTTGCCCATTTTCAGCCCCTAACCCATCAAAGTGCAAGTGCCCTTGGATCACGGTGCGATTTCGGTCATTTCCTGGATGCTGAAACCGACTCCAGGCAGGGTATTCAGCAGGGCCTCGTCGAAGGGTTTGTCCACGGCTTTGCGCAGATTATACAGATGGCTGCGCAGGGCATCTGAATCGGGCACCAAGTCGCCCCAAAGCTCATGCTCCAGTTGTTCTCGGCTTACTACCTTGGGCGATTCACGCATTAATATACGCAAGATGCGGAAGGCGGTGGGGGAGAGTTTTAGCCGTTGCCCGCCACGGCGAACTTCCTGGCGAGCCGGGTCCAGCTCCAGATCGGCAATTTGCAGAGTGTTGGCGGTCACTTCTTTGCGCTGTCGACGTATCAATGCAGAGACCCGGGCAACCAGTTCCGGTAAAGCAAAAGGCTTGACGATGTAGTCGTCTCCGCCACGATCAAACCCTTCTAGTTTGTCTTCCAGTTGGTCTCGGGCAGTCATAAATATAACGGGCATATCCAGTGCCAGTTCTTCGCGCAAGTACTGGCAGAAACTGTAGCCGTCTTCGCCGGGAAGCATCACATCTAGAAGCATCAAGTCGTAATGATGCTCCTGGACCAGTTCCCGGGCCAGGCGAGTGTTACCGGCGTAGTCCACAGTGGCGCCTTGTTGCTCTAGGTATTCCAATACGGTTTGGGCCAGCTGGCGATGATCTTCTACCAGCAAAATGGACAGATTATTCACAGGACTCTCCTTGTGTGTCTGTGAGTATCCTCACTGCTCGCCCGTCAAGGTTCCGTCAATTGCCTTCACGTGCCTGAATCATTCCACTTTCAGCGCTTTCCTTCCTTAGCGCAATCCACAAACGATCAACGGCTCAACAGGCTCAATATTATTCATTGAGTGTTAGTCATTCAGCGCACCCGTGCGAGCGAAGCGCTGCCGGTAATGACTGGGTGATAAGCCGGTGTGACGTTTGAAGAGGCGTGAAAAACTGCTTACATCCTGGTAGCCCACGCGCTCGGCTAGTTTGGCCAGATTATTGCTGCCCCGCTCCAGCATTTTTCGAGCGGCTTCAATGCGAACTCGTTGCAGATACTGCAAAGGTGGCTCGCCTAGCGTGGTGGTGAATCGCCGTTGCAACTGGCGCGGACTCAGGCACGCCCTCTCTGCCAGCTCTCCAAGACTGGTGTTTTCCTTGAAGTGCTCATGGATCCAGGCCTGAATGGCTTGTACTTGGTCGTCTTGATGGTAGGTATGGGCAGGCAAGCCTGCGTAGATGCTTTGCAGGTCGTTGCGTACATCGATGACAAAGGCTCGCGCCAGTTCGCGGGCCATGTCTGCACCGCAAAAGCGTTCAACCAACAAAATGGTTAGGTCTCGCCAGGCGGTGCCGCCACCGGCACAAAAAATATTGTCGTGGCGGGTAATCAGCTCCCGTTCGGTTAGGTTGACTTGTGGATAGCGGTGGCGAAATTCTTGGCTAAATCCCCAGTGGGTGGTAGCCGTTTTGCCGTCTAATAATCCGGCTTCTGCTAACAGGAAGGCGCCGGTACAGTTGCTGGCCAGATCTGCGCCGCCCTGATGCAGAAAGCGTAACCAGGACAGCGTGTCCTTTTCTTGTGACAACACGGTTTCGATCTGACCGCCAATGGTGGGCACCACCACCAGGTCGGCTTGATCTATTTGCTCCAGAGAGCAATCCACCGCCATGCGTATGCCGTTGGTACAACGCACCGGGGTGCCGCCACGAGACACCACGTGTACTTTAAATTGCCGGCTCAGGGGTTGACCGTGGATTCGATTCCAGGTCACTCCGGTCAAATTGAGTAAATCCACCACTCCGGTCAGGGCTGAGGCAAAGACGCCGTCAAAAGCTAATACCGCTACCGTAAACATCTGTCGTTTTCCGCCATGAATTAGTCATAGGCGACAATGCCAGAGGCAACATAACGATGGCAATCTGTTATCCAAAATAACGGGAGGCTATTGTGAGTGATGTGATTCTTGACCGCCGTGATTTGAGCTTTCAGCTTTTTGAGGTGCAGGATACCGATAGCCTGTTTGCCCGCCCGCGCTTTGAAGATCACAGCCGTGAGACCATCGAAGCGGCACTGGATACTGCCGAGAAACTGGCGCGGGAAAAGTTCGCAAACCACAACGCTCTGTCTGATAAAGAGGAGCCGGCCTTTGTGGATGGCAAAGTGGTGATGCGGCCAGAGGTCAAAGAAGCGTTTGATGCTTATATCCGCGCCGGTTTTCTTTCATCGCGAGCCCGCTATGAAGAGGGCGGTATGCAGCTGCCTGAAATTGCCGCCGCGGCTTGTAAAGGCATGTTCACGTGCGTGAATCCCAGTTCTACCGGTTATGTCTTCCTGACGGCGGCAGCAGCCAATGTGATTCGCAACTTTGGCAATGACACGCTAAAAGCCCGCTTCCTAGAACCGATGATGGCGGGCCGTTTCACCGGCACCATGGCGCTGACGGAGCCCCATGCTGGTTCTTCTCTCACAGATATACGCACCCGTGCGGTTCCACAGGATAACGGCAGTTATCGGATCAAGGGCAGCAAGATTTTTATTTCTGGTGGCGAGAATGAGCTGGCGGATAATATTGTCCACTTGGTGTTGGCGAAAATTCCCGGTGGCCCGGTCGGCGTTAAAGGTATTTCTCTGTTTGTGGTGCCGAAATATCGACTTGATAATAACGGCCACCCGGACGTCCGCAATGATGTGATTTTGGCGGGTCTGATCCACAAGTTGGGTTACCGTGGCACCACGAGCACGGCCTTGAGCTTCGGCGACGCTGATGATTGCCATGGTTATTTGGTGGGTGAAGCCCATCAAGGCCTGCGTTATATGTTCCAGATGATGAATGAAGCGCGGCTCGGTGTCGGGTTCGGCGCGGGTTTGCTTGGTTATCGTGGTTATCGGTTTGCGCTGGATTATGCCCGTGACCGGCGACAGGGCCGCCACCCTGACGACGCCGATTTTTCCAATCCGCAGGTGCCGCTCATTGAGCATGCCGATGTGAAGCGGCTGCTGCTCACCCAGAAAGCCTATGCAGAAGCCGCCATTGCAATGAGCTTGTATGGCTACCGCCTGGTTGACGATATTGAAACCGGGAACGAGACGACGTCAAAAGAGGCTGAGCTGCTCCTTGATCTGCTGACCCCGGTTTTGAAAACCTGGCCTTCTGAGTTTGGTGTAAGAGCCAATGACATGGCCATTCAGGTTTTTGGTGGTGCGGGTTACACCCGTGAGTATCCGGTGGAGCAAGTGTGGCGTGATAATCGCCTTAACCCGATCCACGAAGGCACCACTGGCGTGCAGGGGCTAGATTTGTTGGGCCGCAAAGTGTGGGTAAACAATGGCAAAGGCCTGGTGCTGCTGGCCAGCCGTATCATGGCCGATGTGCTGGCCACCGCTAATGAGAACTGTAAGCCCATGGCAGGTGCGTTGCAGGCCATGCTCCCCTTGATTGAAAAAGCGACTCAGGCGGTGGGCAACCAAATGGCCAGTGCAGGTGCTCGTATTGCCTTGTCTAACGCTAACGCGTACCTGCAGTTGCTTGGCCAGGTGGTGGCAGCGTGGATGTGGTTGCGACAGGCCAATGCGGCAGCCTTGTTGACGAATCCTGATGATGCAGCCTTTGCCAAAGGGAAATTGCAGGCCGCCCGTTACTTCTTCAGATGGGAATTGCCGCGGGTAAAGTGGGATGCACAACAGTTGATTAATGGCGACGACACTTTTGCAGACATGGATCCCAGCTGGTTCTAATCTTGCCTCGATTTCGATCGGGCTATGCAGGTTGGATTAACCGAGTGCGCTTATCGTTATCACGCTTTAAATCTGTCATTGGCAAAAGACGCTCTGCTAGCTTTTTGAACCCACGTTAAGGGGCTTTTTAGGGGGGGCGCGAGTTAGCGTACAAACACCCGTTATTTCGGCTCAGTGCTAGGGTGGCTGATTTTGTGTGTTCTGCTCAATGGCCGATGCGAGATGTTTGCTGCTAAAGCAAAACGTCCTCTCCTTATCGTGTCGCTACGATGCTGCTTGTGGCCGTGATGGTCGTACTGATTTCTATTCGGTGACTAGGGGGGCATGACATGGATGAATCCAACTATGCGCTTTCCGTGGGCGCACAAGCGTTTAGCCTGGTAGAGAGATGAAATCGGTTTTTCTGGCTCCACAAAAAAGCCCGGCTACGGTAAGTGCCGGGCTTTTTTGGTGAGGGCTAGAAAACGCTTTTGGCGCTGTCAGCCATTACTGCACAGGGTTGAGCTTAGTCCTGCCATTTGCGCAACACCAGGCTGGCATTGGTGCCACCGAAACCAAAGCTGTTGCTCAGTACGGTGGTGGGGCCGCTATCTTTGCCTTTCACGAGTACTGGCATGCCTTCGGCTTGTTCATCCAATGTTTGAATATTGGCACTGACGGCGGTGAAGTCGTTCTGCATCATCAGCATGCAGTAGATTGCTTCCTGAACCCCGGCTGCGCCCAGGCTGTGGCCGGACAGGCTCTTGGTGGAACCAATTGAGGGGCACTGATCTGCAAACACTTCGCGGATAGCTTTCAGCTCGGCCACGTCTCCCACGGGTGTGCTGGTGCCGTGGGCGTTGATGTAATCAATGGAGCCATCCACCGTGGCTAGCGCCTGACGCATACAACGTGCCGCGCCTTCGCCGTTGGGGGCCACCATGTCGTGGCCATCGCTGGTGGCGCCGTAGCCTAACACTTCCGCATAAATGGTCGCGCCACGGGCCTTGGCGTGTTCCAGCTCTTCCACTACCACCATGCCGCCGCCGCCGGCGATCACGAAGCCATCACGGGTGGCATCGTACGCCCGTGACGCCTGTTCGGGGGTGTCGTTGTACTTGCTGGATAGGGCCCCCATAGCATCGAATAAGCAGCTCAAGGTCCAGTGTTCTTCTTCACCACCGCCGGCAAATACCACGTCTTGTTTGCCCAGTTGAATCTGCTCTACGGCATTGCCAATACAGTGGGCACTGGTCGCACAGGCAGAAGCGATGGAGTAGTTCACCCCTTTGATCTTAAACGGTGTGGCTAGGCATGCTGAGACGGTTGATGCCATCACCCGCGGTACCATGTAAGGACCAACCCGCTTTACGCCGCGGTTGCGGGCGATGTCGGCGGCTTCCACCTGGTTAAAGGAGGAATGGCCACCGGAGCCGGCGATCAGGCCGGTGCGTTCATTGCTGACCTGCTCGTCGCTGAGCCCGGAGTCAGTAATCGCATTCTGCATGGCCACGTAGGCATAGGCGGCCGCATCACCCATGAAGCGGCGTGGTTTACGGTCGATAAAATCATCAAGCTGGATGTCGGGAGTGCCCGCTATTTGGCTGCGCATGCCGATTTCCTGATATTGCTCTTTAAAGCGGATACCGGAACGGCCTTCTCGCAATGAACGAGTGACGCTGTCAGCGTCGTTGCCTAGACAGGAAACTATGCCCATCCCTGTGATTACTACGCGGCGCATGAATCGCTCCTAAAAACCATCGGTAGAAGTGAACAAGCCAACTTTCAGATCGTCGGCCTGATAGATGTCTTTTCCGTCCACAGATACGGTGGCATCCGCCAAGCCCAGAACCAGCTTGCGGGAAATGACCCGTTTCAGGTCGATTCGATAAGTCAGCTTTTTGGCTGTAGGCAAAACCTGGCCGGAAAACTTCACGTTACCTACGCCCAGTGCACGGCCCCGGCCTGGGTTGCCTACCCAGCCCAGGAAAAACCCGAGCAGCTGCCAGGTAGCATCCAAGCCCAAGCAACCGGGCATCACCGGGTCGCTTTCAAAATGGCAATCAAAGAACCAGAGATCTGGGTGGATATCGAGTTCGGCGATGATTTCACCTTTGCCGTATTTGCCCCCCTGGTCGCTGATATGGGTGATACGGTCCATCATCAGCATGTTGGGTAAAGGCAATCGCGCATTATTGGGGCCAAAGAGTTCCCCGTGCGCGCAGGCGAGGAGATCCTCGCGTGTATAAGAAGATTTTTGTGTTGTCGTAGTGCTCAAAGTCTTACTCCATGCAGGCCAGGGCGACGCATTTTGAGTATATGGATTATTCGTGACGTTTTATCTTCAGCGCGGTGACACACTGTTATGTTCTAGCTGATAGTAGCAAAGCAAAGTGAAAGCATACGAATAGCAACCGTCTCAAAATATGTCTTGGCGTCGTTTTACCGAAAATGACCGATGAACGGAGCGTGACCACGGCGGTCTAGTATCGTTGAGGGGGATCGTTTCATTGTGGCAGAGCCATGGACTTGCAATTGCCGGACCATCTACCGATGCTATGCGCGCTGGATCGCGCCAAAGCAGCGTCCGGCGGCCCTTTGACCAGTCAGAATCGCAAGTTGTTTATCCCAGTCGTGTATTTAGTCGTATAAGTAAGGAGCTCTCGTGGCGGCAGAAATCGGGCATCTCTCTCTGTGGTTGGCACTGGCCGCAGCATTGTGTCTATCAGTGTTTCCGCTGATTGGCGTTTATCGCAACATGCCCGCTTGGCAGTGGTACGCTCGACCGTTGGCCTGGATCCAATGGTTGGCAATGACCATCGCCATGGTGGCGTTAGGCTATTGCTTCTACATCAATGATTTCTCGGTGACCTATGTGGCTGGCCACAGTAACTCGGCATTGCCGCTGGCGTACCGGTTGTCCGCCATTTGGGGCGGCCATGAAGGGTCCCTGTTGTTGTGGGGCTGGATGCTGTCCGGGTGGGCCGCCATGGTCGGGCTGCTGAGTCGCAGTGTGCCGTTGCCCATGGTGAGCCGGGTATTGTCTGTCATGGGCATGATTGCCGTGGGCTTTATGTTGTTCATGCTACTTACGTCCAATCCTTTCGATCGAAACCTGCCCTGGTTTCCGCTGGACGGTGCTGACCTGAACCCGCTGTTACAGGATCCGGGGCTGATCATTCACCCGCCGATGCTTTATATGGGCTACGTGGGCTTTGCGGTGGCGTTTGCATTTGCCGTGGCGGGGTTGCTGATGGGCAACCTGGATCCAGCCTGGGCCCGCTGGGCGCGGCCGTGGACCACGGTAGCGTGGAGCTTCCTAACGGTGGGCATCGCGCTGGGCTCCTGGTGGGCCTATTACGAGTTGGGCTGGGGCGGCTGGTGGTTCTGGGACCCGGTGGAAAACGCTTCCTTGCTGCCGTGGTTAGCCGGGACCGCGCTCATTCACTCTTTAGCGGTGAGTGAGAAACGCAATATGTTCCGTGCCTGGACAGTGTTGCTGGCGATCATTACGTTTTCCTTGAGCCTGTTGGGTACCTTCTTGGTCCGCTCGGGGGTGCTAACGTCGGTTCATGCCTTTGCCAATGATCCGGCACGGGGGGCCTTTATCCTGGGTTTCCTTATCGTCGTCGCCGGGGGGGCGTTAACGTTGTTTAGTCTGCGTGCGTCATCGTTACGCAGCAACACGGGGTTCAAACCGGTATCCCGGGAAGCTTTCCTGTTGGGTAATAACCTGATTTTGCTAACCGCCACTTCTGTGGTGTTGATGGGGACGCTATTTCCCCTGATTGGCGAAGCGCTGGACATGAAAATCTCCATCCGCAGCCCATACTTCAATGGTTTCTTTGTGCCGTTGGCGCTGGTGTTGATTCTATTGATGGTGCCGGGGGTGTTCAGTAACTGGAAACGTCAGGACGGCAATACCTTGCTTAAACGCATGGCCCTGTTGGCTCCTGCTGCGATCATTGCGGGATGGTTCGGCTCTCGATTGCCCGATCCAAGCCCCTGGCAGGGCGTTTTGGCCATCATGCTGGCTTTGTTCCTGGTTTTTGCTCATATAGATGATGTAATCCGCCGGGCTAGCGCTTACAAGCAAGGTTTCGTTACGGGTTTGGGTAAGCTGGGGCGCGGTTACTGGGGCATGGTGTTCGCTCATTGTGGTTTGGCGGTGTTGATCGCCGGTATTACATTGGTGAGCTTCCATGAGGTGGAGCGGGACATTCGTATGGGGCCGGGCGATACGGCTGACCTGGGCCATTACACCTTTGTGTTCGACAGCTTGGATAAATACAGCGGGCCCAACTTTGACGCCACCCGCGGCCATTTCCATGTCAGCCATGACGGGGACCCGGTGGCGGTGATGCACCCGGAAAAGCGGACTTATCACGCCAGTGGCCAGGTAATGACAGAAGCGGCGATTGATGCTGGTTTCTGGCGCGACCTCTATGTGGCGCTAGGTGAGCCCTTGGATAACAGCGATGCTTGGGCTGTGCGTATTTATTTCAAACCAGGCATTCGGTGGATCTGGCTGGGGGCATTGATTATGGCCCTTGGCGGCGCGCTGGCATTGACGGACAAACGTTATCGGCGCAACCGTTTTGCCACCAATGACGCAGGAGTGGCCAATGAAAGCTAATTCTCCCTGGGTGTTTTTGCCCTTGGTCGGGTTTGTGTTGCTAGCGGTGCTGTTGGCCAGTGGCTTGGGGCGCGATCCGCAGGAACTGCCATCTGCTCTAGTGGGTAAACCGGTGCCATCATTTTCTCTGTCGTCGCTGCTGACCGAAGAAACCTATACGGAGGATTCTTTGAAAGGGCGCTGGCAGTTACTCAATGTATGGGCTACTTGGTGCCCGACTTGCCATGTTGAACATCCCTATTTACTGGAGCTGGCCGCTCGGGGCGTGGCCATTGCCGGTTTGAATTATAAAGACGAGCTGCCCGCTGCCCGCCAGTATTTGGCCAACTTGGGCAATCCATTCACCCATGTCATTGTCGATGCGGATGGTCACCTGGGTCTGGATTTAGGGGTGTACGGTGCCCCGGAAACCTTTTTGATTAACCCGGCTGGCGAGATCGTATTGCGCCATGCGGGTGATCTGAATGCCCGTGTTTGGGAAGAAAAATTCCTGCCGTTACTGCCCGCTCAGGCGGGGCAGGGTAAGGGGGGCCAATAATGCTACGTATTGTCTTGTTGCTCACCTTGTCCATGTCAGCTTTTGCCGCTATCGATGTTTACCAGTTCGATAATCAGCAGCAGGAGCAGCGTTTTCGTATCCTTTCAGAAGAGCTGCGTTGCCCGAAATGTCAGAACCAAAGCATCGCCGATTCGGATGCGGGTATCGCCCAGGACATGCGTACGCGGGTGCATACCATGATTCTGGAAGGCAAGAGCGATGAACAGATCGTTGATTATTTTGTTTCCCGCTATGGAGACTTTGTCAGCTATCGGCCACCAGTGAATGCCGGCACCTCGATCCTGTGGCTAGGGCCAATACTGTTATTGCTGGGCGGTGCCGTTTTGATCGTGTTGTTGCTGCGAAAAGCCAGCCGTAAGGCCGCACTGGAAGAACAGAAATTGCAGAATAAAGAGCCGGGAGAGGGAACAAAATGATGTTGTGGGTGATGTCGCTGGTTCTGTTACTGATATTGGCTGCCATGCTGTGGTTGATGTGGCGGAGTGAAGCCCGCAAGGCCGGCAAAAACATGTCCGGGGCTTTGGGGATTCCATTGGTGATGGTGATTCTGGCGGGTGCTGGCTACGGATTAATTGGGCTAAATGAGCACACTGGCACCTGGTTAACGCATAAGCAGGAATACGGTGATGTTGCGCAGCAAATCATTGCCGGCCAACCACCGGAGAAGGCGGCCTCCGAAGTGCCCGCTGGCGCTCTGGTGCGGGTTCTTCAGTCTGAACTTTCGCAAACGCCCTCTGCCGTGGGCTGGTATGCATTGGGGGCCCTGTATGATCAGCTAGGCGCGCCGGTACAAACGGAGGAAGCTGCCCGTAAGGCTCTGCAGCTCAACCCAGAGAATGCCGCCATGCATTTATTACTGGCTCGGGCACTGATCGAAAAGAACGAGGCACGACTAACTGATCCCGCTTTAGATGAGATTCGCTGGGTACTGGATCGTGAACCGAATCATGATGGTGCCTGGATGCTGTTGGCCATGTCGGCCGATCGAGCTGGTCGTTACGCGTTGGCGGAACAGGCTTGGGCGTCGTTGCTGTCGCGACACAGTCAGGGTGAAACCGCAGATCTGTTACAGCGAGGACTGAATCGAGCAAGAGAACAGAAGCAACGGGAAGGGCTTTTCGCCAATCTCAGCGCTACAGTTCATGGCGAAAATCTACCCGCTGGGGGCACTTTGTTTGTGTTTCTGCGTGAAGCGGGTAGTGCGGGGCAGCCCTTGGCTGCGCAACGAAAAGTTGTCCCTCATTTCCCTATTAATATTGAGCTTACGGCGGCTAACTGGCTACAGTCCTATCCGGACGAGCAGGCAGATCTTGTCATTGGCGCACGTTATACACCGGCACCTGGAGCCTCGGTGGACCAAGCTGCCATTACCGCCGTCCCCACCCCGCTCAAACTCCCCCAGCGCCAGCCCGCAGTGCTTAATTTGTCCCGCCAATAGGGGCTTGTTGCCTTGGGCTGCTACCTAAGTAGCAGCCCCTATCCCTTGTGATGAACGGGGCCTCAAGGTAAAGTTGCAGCCCTTCGGAGGCTGGGTTCCTCTGATTTGTACATCCATACGCTTGAAACTGCGCCGATTAGCGCCGTCTACGGCGGGCCTTCGCTCTCCCAAAGGAGAGAGGTGTGAGTCGCTTCTGGGCTGGAACACATAGGGCCGCAGCGGTGAAGGTGAACAAATCAGAGGCACTTTTTACCTCTTCTGACGATAGAAAGATGGAGAATCCTATGCGTGTCATCCTGCTTGGTGCCCCCGGTGCGGGCAAGGGCACCCAGGCGCAGTTCATCAAGGAACAGTTCAATATTCCTCAGATTTCCACCGGTGACATGCTGCGCGCTGCGGTAAAAGCAGGCACTCCCTTGGGCCTGGAAGCTAAAAAAGTGATGGATGCGGGTGGTCTCGTTTCCGACGATATTATCCTTGGTCTAGTGAAAGAACGTATTACGGAAAATGATTGTGCCAACGGGTTCCTGTTCGATGGCTTCCCACGCACTATCCCACAGGCGCAATCGCTAGTTGAGCAGGGCGTTGATATCGATTTTGTAGTGGAGATCGATGTCGATGATGAAGAAATTATTGAACGTTTGAGCGGGCGTCGTGTTCACCCGGCCTCCGGTCGTGTGTATCACACCAAGTACAATCCGCCAAAAGTTGAAGGCAAAGACGATGAAACCGGTGATGAGCTGGTTCAGCGCGATGACGATCAAGAAGAGACGGTGCGTAAGCGGCTAGAGGTTTACCAAGCGCAGACACGTCCTCTGGTGGACTTCTACCAGGATCTGGCTACACAGGGAGAATCTAACGCCCCACGTTATGTGCGTGTTGCCGGCGTTGGCTCCGTGGACGATATCCGCGATCGAGTACTGTCTGCTCTTAAAGGCTGATTACTGCTTTGCCGGTACCTGAATAGCAAAAAAAGAATGGGAAGCTGAGGCTTCCCGTTTTTTTGCCTATTACCACCACAGTTACATAATGGCGTATTCTTTTTTGCGGATTCACAGTGCACAGGGCCCTAGCCTTGCCTAGCACCACATCCGGTCCGTGTTCTTGGCCGTTTACTATTCCTGCCAGCGCAAAGCCTTTCTAACGTGTGTGTGATTCTAAACGCGCCATCCTTAGAGGCGCGGCTGGACTTAATTCGCCGGCTGCTGGCTTACTTTTAGCGCCATCGCGGTTAGCGCAATTGCGCGGATGATATGCATATCGATTATTTTTGGGGGGTTTACCTTGCGGTTCTCTTCCCGGCTGACCTTGTAGTGGTCAACGAATACCGGACAGTGATTTAAGAATTCCTCTGCCACAACGGGGCGATGCCGCCGTTAAAGGAATGAGGACGGTACTGGTTGTAGTAACCCATCAGGTAGTCACCGATATCTTTTTCTCTACCTCGCAGGCGGATGTTCTGCTCCATCCAGATATAGAGGATCTCTGCGCACCACATTTTATTCGGGGGTGCCACGGTAAACCTTCGTCCCTCCATGGTTCGGTATATCTGGCCTGCTTGCTTGCAGGCATATGGGCCTGGCGGCTTAAAGATCAAGCCGATTTCACGTCACAGGCTTCACACCGTGATGTGATCGATTTCCTCTCCTTGCCCATTAAGAGCCTTTTGTATCGTGTGGCTTGTCCCTGAGCTTCTACTTTGCCTGAACACGTGATTAACGATAGCTTCAGGGCCACAGGCTCCGCATTAATATGGTGGCGCCGCTGATGAGGGTGCTCGTAGTAGCTGGAGCGGCTTCTGCACGCGCTGTTCAGAGCCGAGAGTTTGGCCTCTAGCCATGATGCTTACCCTCAAACGGTTTAACCCAGCGCTGCAGCGCACCCTCGATAACACCCAGCGATATTCTGACCTGAGAAAATGTGTAGCGCTGATCCAAAGCTCGGTGGGCAGGCTTGCTGCTGGAGTTCAGATGTAAAGGAACGTCTTCTTTTGGTCATTTGATTCCTCATTTAGGGTGGCAACTTTATTACCGTAGTTGGTGCACGGGTTCATTCGGCCACTGCAGTCTTAAATGCGGTGAGAAATGAAATAGGTTGTATAGATAGGTTGGTTTGAATCTGTATCTGGCAGCTATGTGAGTATTAAAGGGCCGGGTTATCTATGGCATGAAGGTGGTGGGCGGAGTGGTGAAATAAAGGCTTCTTAGGGCGTGCAGTAGGGAAGGGCAAAGGAACGAAGATGTGGTGTTAGTAAGGCCCGATCTTAACTTGTTAAGAAATAAAAGCTGTGAAAAATAAAACAAAGAAGCGATTAAGATAAACGAAAGGAAAAAGAGTTATCAGAAACGGTGAAAAATCAGGAAATAAAAATTGAGTTGGTTAAATAATGTACCAACCGATTTTCTTTTATGCTATTTTCCATTTGTCGCAGTAATTGATGACAATGCCATAGCTTAGGAGATCAATCATGGCTAAAGCAAAGAAAGCCGCCGCAAAAAAAACTGCGGCACGTAGGCCCGCAGCAAAAAAAGCTGCTGCAGTAAAAGCACCGGCTCTTCCTAAATCTGTTACCAACGCTGAGGCCAAGGTTAAGCTACAAGGTAAAGCCGTTGCTCAGGCAGAAAAGAAAGTTACCCAGTCACAAACTAAACTAGATAAACATCGCGCCAAGATCGACGCTGAAAATGCCAAGCTGTCGAAGCTGCGTGCTGATGTTGCTGCCAAGCGTGAAAAAGCACAAAAAACTCCTACTGCAGCCGCTAAGCGTGCTGTTGATACCGCTCGTGGCCGTATGAATACCGGACGCTTGAAACTTCAGGATATTCGTGCTGAAGCAAAACTGATTCGCGCCGAGATCCAGGCCGCGAAGAAAGTTGTCGCCCGCGAAGTGAAAAAAATGCGCACAGCTGAGCGTAATCTGAAAGCGAAGTTACGTGATCACGAACGTAAACTGGCGAAGAAAGCTAAAGCAGAACAGAAGAAGATTGAACAAAAGGCGAAAGTGGCAGCTCGTAAAGCGGCAGCCAAAGCCAAGCGTGTTGCCAAGAAGGCAGCGCCAAGCAAGCCTAAGAAGGCGCCTGCCAAAAAAGCGGTGGCCAGTAAACCTGCGGCAAAGAAAACAACCCCTCGTAAAGCCCCTGCTAAGAAGGCGGCAGCTAAGCGTGCTCCGGCCAAGAAGGCTGCGTCTTCCTGATACGTTAGCGAGCTTTATAGAGTCCAAAAGCCCCGCACTGCGGGGCTTTTTTATGCCTGCGAATATTGCCTAGCCGGGAAGGGAGCAGGGTGGGCTCAATAAGGCGGGGAAGTGACGAGGGGCTTCTTTGAGGCTGTAACCCGCGTGAGTGAATGGGGATATGGGTCTGCTTGACCTCTATGGTCTGGGTAGAAGAGGTAAAGAATAGATCGCCAAAAGGAGTTGATAATGATTCGCGTTAGGGTTAGCATCCTTTCCAGAGATTGAGGAAAGGCGACTTATGTACATATGCATTTGTAAGGGCATTACTGACAACCATATACGGGAAGCGGTCGATTCTGGCTGCGACAGCCTGCGTGATCTTCGTCGGGAACTTGGGGTTGGAAGTCAGTGTGGTAAATGTGCCCGTCACGCCCGCCAAATTTTGCGTGAAACCCGTAGCGTGAATGAGGCGACCTCTTTCTCGAATTCTTCTACCGCTGGTGAAGCCGTTGTTTTCTGGCCACAAACCGCATAAAAATCGTTCTCATTTTCATAAGCGCTTGTATTTGAAGCGCTTTTCTTTGTTTGACTTGTCTCTGCCACATTCTTGCTGAACAATGGGCGCCTACCCCCAAGTTCATGTGACGGAGATACCCCAATGAAAGGCGACGCCAAAGCGATTGAATTCCTCAACCGTGCACTCGGCAATGAACTGGTTGCGATCAACCAATACTTCCTCCACGCCAAAATGTATCAGGACTGGGGACTGCAGGCTCTCTACGCCAAGGAATATCACGAATCTATTGATGAGATGAAACATGCTGACATGTTAGTCGAGCGTATTTTGTTTCTGGAAGGTATTCCTAATCTTCAGGACCTGGGCAAGTTGATGATTGGTGAGAACACCAAGGAAATGCTGGAGTGCGATCTCAAGCTGGAGCAAATGGCTGTGCCTGACCTACGCGAAGGTATTGCTTACTGCGAATCCATTCAGGATTACATCAGTCGTAACCTGCTCAAAGAGATTCTTGAATCCGAAGAAGAGCATATCGATTGGCTGGAAACTCAGCTCGGTTTGATCGATAAAGTGGGCTTGGAAAATTACATGCAAAAACAAATGGCGTCTGCAGAAGGCTGACTGCTGAACTTTTAACCGATATGCGCTTGACTCACCGCGGGGCTTTCGGAATAATGCGCAGCCTCTCGGGGCGTTACAGCAACGAGACTTGCACCGGTAGCTCAGCTGGATAGAGCAACTGGCTACGAACCAGTAGGTCGGGGGTTCGACTCCCTCCCGGTGCACCATACGATTAAAAGAAGGCTCCCAAATGGGAGCCTTTTTTTATGCCGCTCTGCGGGCGCCAGATGCTTCATCTCGTAGGCAACACGTTACGGACTTGGTGGGCACACTCATGCTCTATAGTGTGAGGCGCTTTCAATATCCCCGACACACCACATTGCTTTTCATACTAGGTACAGCGGTATTTTTTTATTCAATGGCCTAGAGAGTTCTTCCCTTCACACGGTTAGTTGACCAAAATCACCATCCAGAGCCTCGCACGGTTCATTGCAGATTGTCGACAATCTGTCTACATTGCCCTTTAAACTGCGAAAGCAGTATCGGCTCACAAGGCCACTACGATGCCCGCCCAAACGGCGGTGCCTCATGCTTTCGCACGCGGTGACTGAATCCGCTTTTGGAACCAAAAGGAGTGTTCCATGAACACCATGATGGCCCAGGGTGTCGAACTCATGCTGATTGGCATGGGGGTTGTATTTGTTTTTCTGATTGTGCTGGTCGCTGTGACAACCATTATGTCGGCACTGGTCCAGAAATTTGCCCCAGAGCAATCAGCTCCGGCGCCGCAGCTTGCTTCACCCCCTTCTCAAGATTTGCCGCCGCCGGCAATCATCAAAGCGATCGAAAAAGCGGTGCAGCAGCACCGTCAGACTTCTCTGTCATAGATACCGGATTATTCCATGAGTGACCTGAAACCGTTGGGCATTACTGATGTGGTGTTACGCGATGCGCACCAATCCCTGTTTGCCACCCGTATGCGTTTGGATGACATGTTGCCGATTGCCGCGGAACTGGATGACATTGGCTTTTGGTCGTTGGAATCCTGGGGTGGGGCGACCTTTGACGCCTGTATCCGTTATCTGGGTGAAGATCCTTGGCAACGTATCCGAGAATTGAAACAGGCCATGCCGAAAACGCCGCAGCAAATGTTGCTGCGCGGCCAAAACCTGCTGGGCTATCGCCACTACGCGGATGATGTGGTGGATACCTTTGTGGAGCGGGCAGCAGAAAACGGCGTGGACGTGTTTCGTGTGTTTGATGCCATGAACGACATGCGCAACATTGAACGGGCCATCGCCGCCGTGGTGAAACAGGGCAAGCACGCCCAGGGCACCATCGCCTACACGGTCAGCCCGGTTCATACTTTGGATATGTGGGTGGAGCAGGGCAAAGTTATCGAACAGATGGGGGCCCACTCGGTTGCCATTAAAGACATGGCCGGGCTGTTGCGGCCTGCGGTGGCGTATGAACTGGTAACTCGCTTGAAAGCGGCCCTGAATATTCCCGTGCACATGCAGTCTCACGCCACCACTGGGCTGTCCACGGCCACGGCGTTGAAAGCGGCGGAGGCGGGTATCGATAACGTGGATACGGCCATTTCGTCCATGTCGATGACCTACGGCCACAGCCCTACAGAATCAGTGGTGGCCATGCTGGAAGGTACGGACCGGGATACCGGATTGGATATCAAAAAGCTGACCCGTATTGCCGGGTATTTTCGTGAGGTGCGTAAAAAGTACGCCGCCTTCGAGGGTAGCTTGCGTGGAGTGGATGCACGCATCCTGGTGGCACAGGTGCCGGGCGGCATGCTGACCAACATGGAAAGCCAGCTGAAAGAGCAGGGCGCGGCGGACCGATTCGATGAAGTGCTGAAGGAAATTCCCGTCGTTCGCGAGGACCTGGGCTTTATTCCCCTGGTGACGCCTACTTCGCAAATCGTCGGCACCCAAGCAGTGCTTAATGTGCTTTCCGGCGAGCGCTACAAAGTGCTCAGCAAGGAAACCCGCGGCATTCTGCGTGGTGAATATGGCGCTGCTCCCGCGCCGTACAATGCCGAATTGCAGCAGCGAGCGTTGGATGGCGATGAGCCGGTCACCTGCCGCCCCGGTGACTTGCTCGACAACGAAATGGACAGCCTGCGTGACGAAGTGCTGTGCTTGGCAAAAGACAAAGGCCTGACGCTGGAGGAAGGGCCGCGGTTAACCGATGACGTGCTCACCTACGCGCTGTTCCCGCAAATTGGCCAACGTTTTCTGGAAAACCGTGGCGATGCCTCGGCGTTTGAGGCGGCGCCCAATGAACGCGGGGCGAACACGCGTGATAGCGCTCAGGCTGAAGGCGTTTACACCGTGGAAGTGGATGGCCAGCAGTACACGGTAAAAGTGAACGAGGGCGGTGAAGTCACCGGCCTGCGTGAAATGGGAGACCGGGCCGATCAAACGGCTGCCGCCGCGCCCGCCGCAAACCCGGCCAACAGTGTGCCGGTGGCTGCGCCGTTAGCCGGAAATATTTTTCAGGTACTGGTAAAGCCTGGCGATCAGATCAGCGAAGGGCAAAAAATCATGGTGTTGGAAGCCATGAAAATGGAAACCGATGTGTCCAGTACCTGTGCCGGTGTGGTCAGCGAGGTTATTGTGAAAGAGGGCGATGCCGTGACTGTGGGGCAAGCCTTGCTCAGCGTGGAGCCTGCCCATGGATAAGCTGCAAACCCTTTGGCACAGCACCGGGCTGTTTCACATGAGCGGCGGCCAGTTAGTCATGTTGCTGGTTTGTCTGGTGTTGTTGTGGTTGGCGATTCACAAGAAATTCGAGCCGCTACTGTTGTTGCCCATTGGTTTTGGTGGCCTGCTGGCGAATATTCCTCTGGCGGGCTTGGCGGAGTCTGCCATTAGCCAGGCGCTGCATTTTGGTCCAGCCGAGCTGTTGGGCTCCATGGCGCAGGTGCTGGGCATGGAACCCGACGCTGGCCGTGAGGCGCTTTATACGGCGGCTCAATCGGCAGGCCCCTCAGTACAGGACCAGTTGCACCATCTGGCCGGCAACGCCAATTACGGTGACGGAATTCTGTATTTAATTTATACCGTGGGCCTGACCACCGGGATCTTTCCGTTGTTGATCTTCATGGGCGTGGGAGCGATGACGGATTTCGGCCCGCTGCTGGCGAACCCTCGCACCCTGTTGCTGGGTGCTGCCGCGCAGTTCGGTATTTTCGCCGCCTTGATGGGAGCGTTGGCTCTGAATTTTCTAGGGTTGGAGTTTTCCCTATCGGATGCGGCGGCCATTGGCATTATCGGTGGCGCGGATGGCCCCACCTCGATCTATGTCACCACCAAACTGGCGCCACACTTACTCGGTGCCATTGCTGTAGCCGCATATTCCTACATGGCGCTGGTGCCGATTATTCAGCCTCCCATTATTCGTGCGCTGACGTCGGAAAAAGAACGCCAGATAAAAATGGAACAATTGCGTCCTGTCAGTCGAGTGGAAAAAATTCTGTTCCCGATTTTGCTGTTAGTGTTGGTGGCCCTTGTGCTTCCCGATGCCGCGCCGCTATTGGGCATGTTCTGCTTGGGTAACCTGATGAAGGAATCCGGTGTTGTGAACCGGTTAGTGGATACCACCAGTAACGCGCTGATTAATGTGGTCACCATCATGCTGGGGTTAGCCGTGGGCTCGAAACTCAGCGCCGACAAATTTCTGGTGATGGAAACCCTGGGTATTCTAGCCTTGGGCCTGGCGGCGTTCATGATTGGCACCGCAACCGGCGTGTTAATGGCCAAGCTGCTCAACCGCGTTAGTCGCCACCCGGTTAACCCCATCATTGGCGCTGCCGGTGTCTCCGCCGTGCCTATGGCGGCACGGGTGGCTAACAAGGTAGGGCTGGATGCCAACCCCCATAACTTCCTTCTGATGCACGCCATGGGCCCTAACGTGGCTGGAGTTATCGGCTCTGCTGTGGCCGCCGGCGTGCTGCTCAACTTTGCCGGCTGATCGATTTTCCCCGCGGTGGCCCCAGGGTCACGCGATCCTTTGCTGCCACGGGGAACCCGCAGAGTTATAGTACGTCGAAGACGCAATCCCCACCCTTCGATGGAGTTCTCCCGTTGCCGCTGACGCTACAAACGCTGACTGAAAAACTGTATCGGATCCGACATGTCTGGGCGTTTATCAGTTTTTCGTTGGGCCTGAGTAGTTATTTCCTAGTGGATCGCCAGCCCTGGCTGGCGGCGGTACTCACCGGGCTGTTGGTGTTGAGCTGGTTATTACTGCTTACCGAAGGGATCTGGCAGAACAAATTCATCGGAACCCGTTTTGATGGCTTGCCCCAGGGCATGCTCAAATTGTTATTGCAGGCAGTGCATCAAGAGGCTTTCTTTTTCAGTTTGCCATTCGTGTTGCTGCAATGGTCCGGTGGCGCGGAATATATTTTCTTCACCACCCTGGTGGTCAGTGCGGCCTTGGCCAGTATTATTGATCCGGTCTATTTTTGGCTGGCCCGGCATCGGGCGCTGTATTTCGGCTTCCACGCCTGGGCGTTGTTTGTGGCCCTGCTAGTGCTGTTGCCGCTAATCTTTCACTGGAGTACCGACTCGGCCCTGGCGTGGGCAGGCTGGCTCACCGCCCTGTTTGCCTTGCCCAGCTTCTGGCGGTTTGGCGGGCCACGAAAGTGGTTTCGCTGGCTGGGGCTGATACTGATCTCGTGCCTAATTGCGCTGGCCCCGCGCTGGCTAGCCCCGCTGGTGCCACCGCTAACGTTGTCTTTGCAGGAGCGCGCCGTCGCTTTGTCATTCAATCGCGCCGAGCGCAAGCCGCTGGTGAGTGGCGAAGTTTTTAGCGCAAACGAAGTGGCCGAAGGGCTGTATGCCTACACCGCCATCAAGGCGCCATTGGGGCTCGGGCAGGAGGTGTACCACTACTGGTTCCGCAACGGCGAACAGGTGGACCGCATTCCGTTGAACGTCTCTGGCGGGCGGGAATCGGGCTTTCGCACCTGGTCCCACAAACGCCACATTCCTGTGCCGTCACAGGGGCACTGGCGGGTAGAAGTGCGTACCGGGGATAACCAGATCATCGGCGTGATGCGCTTTACTATCACACCTTGATTCCTGCGGCTCTTCAGTCGCCCCTTCGCCCCTAAGCCCCTCAACACCCCAACCCTCGTTGGCGCCTTGCTCGCAAGGCGAAGAGGCTGACGTCACTGCCGTGCCTTCGCGAGCCTCTGCCTCTTCGGACGCTAGGCCCAATGGTTTTTCAGACCCTTTTGGGCCGAAGCCCTCCAAACCGCTATCCCGACTATGCCGTGCTCAACAGAACCCGCCATATCTTTGTAGGATATGGCTTACAGAAAAAGCTAAACGGTTGATATAGAGTGGTTTTTGGAACTGGGGAGTATCGGGGGAAAGTCAGGAAATAGGCCGCTTCTTCGCGTTTTGCCAGACGAGATGGATTCTTTTTTTCACGGTAAGAATCTGACGGCCTTGCGAATTTCTGTGTTTCTCTCGAAAGCCATAAAGAATTATGTCGAAAAGAGATAGGTCGAATCGTTCGACTGAATACGCTGTTATATGCAATCAGAACTGATGCAAAGATCAATCTGCGGGCATGTTTGATTATCATGACACAAACCAAAAGAATCCGAGACGACTTAGGAAGTAGGTGTTGAGCATGGAATTCGAAATATTAATTGATTGCTCTTTTTCAGAGATAAATTTAAATCAATCATTGGCCCCAATAGATAAAAAGTTCACTACAAGCTTTCTAAATGATTTCGAGGATGGCCAGTGGAGATATTCGAAGTTTCAGAGTTTTATCTGGGATAATATTGCTGAGACTTCGCTTTCATTTAAGGAAAGGGAGTCTTTGGTTAATCATTCCCTGCTCGTAGCAGCAGCGAAGAACTTACGCCTTACAGACTCTGATAAAGAAGATATTGGCCGAGGGAGCGAGCTTGCCGAAATCGTTCTTTACGGACTGATGAAGCATCACTATCAGGCACTTCCTGTTGTCCCAAAAATATTTTACAAACAGAATTCACAAGATAATGCAAAAGGTGCTGACAGTGTTCATATAGTGGTGGAGTCTAATGGTGATTTCTCGATATGGTTTGGCGAAGCCAAGTTTTATAACAATATTGAAGATGCACGACTGTCAAGCATTGTCACCTCAGTAGAAAACTCACTCAAAACAGACAAGCTAAAAAAAGAAAATTCCATAATAACCAATGTCCAGGACTTAGACGAGCTTTTAATTGATAAAGAATTAAAGGAAACAATAAAAAACACGCTTTCTAACAAAAGCTCTATAGATGATTTAAAGCCTAGATTACACATACCAATTTTGATTATGCACGAGTGTGAAATAACCGCAAAATCGACTCAAGTTGATGAGCGTTACAAAAGTGAGGTTCTGTCCTTTCATTGCTATAGGGCGACAAGCTATTTCAATAAGCAGATAAAGAAGCTTAAAGGTAGCGTCCATCTATATTCCGACATAACGTTCCACATAATTCTTTTCCCTGTTCCTAACAAAGACAAGATAGTCGATATGTTCGTGAAGAATGTCGAACACTACAAGGATCAATAAAATGGATATCTTTGAAACCTGTAGTAGCATCAGCGATCACATCCAAAGTGGAGATGATTTGTTGGCGAGAAATGAGCTAATAAAGGTTCTGCATTTTCACAAAAAAGAGGGTGTTTCCTATTCCCCTCTCGTGAATCACCTAATTCGTGAAACCGGACTTTATCCGTATCTCGATCCTGAAACGTCGAGCTGGGAAGATAGATTTGTCTATGAATCTTTTAAGGTTGACATAGGCTTTGAGTTGCCTGTCACCTTGCATAGAGAACAGTCTCTGCTACTAAAAAAATTACTGGAAGGAAAAAGTCTAGCAGTTAGTGCGCCGACCAGTTTCGGTAAGAGCTTTGTGATAGATGCTTTTATATCAATAGGTAACCCTAAGAATATTGTTATTATTGTGCCTACAATAGCTCTTGCGGATGAGACAAGAAGAAGGCTTCAACAGAAGTTTTCTGGTGATTACAAAATAATCACGACAACTGATGTTGAAATTTCTGATAAAAACATTTTTATATTTCCACAGGAAAGAGCGGTTTCTTATATTGACAAGCTAGATTCTATCGATGTTCTCGTCATCGATGAATTTTACAAAGCAAGTGCTGAGCATGATAAAGAGCGCGCACCCTCGTTACTTCGAGCTATGATTCAGCTTGGAAAGATATCGAAGCAGAAATATTTTCTTGCTCCAAACATATCGACTCTTAAAGATAACCCGTTTACGAGAGATGTCGAGTTTATTCACTTAGACTTCAACACCGTATTTCTTGAAAAACACAACCTTTATGAAGAGATTGGGAATGATGTTACCAGAAAAAGTGCGGCACTTTTGTCATTGATAAAGGATAGGCACCAAAAAACGCTTATTTACGCAGGAACTTACAGCAACATAACCCAGATATCTAATCTTATTATAGATAAGTTGCCTCCTCGTAAAGGCGGAATTTTAACAGATTTTTCTAGATGGCTATCAAAGAATTACGCCAGAAACTGGCCTTTAACATCAATGATTGATCGGGGTTTTGGTGTACATAACGGGAAGCTTCATAGGTCATTAACGCAAATACAGATAAGGCTTTTCGAAATCGAGGACGGGTTAAAAGGCATTGTATCTACATCTTCTATTGAATCGCCACCAGTTTGCTAGACA